>NZ_JACGXB010000017.1:0-101428 GCF_014138065.1 Ochrobactrum sp. P6BSIII
ATTCGCTCAGATCGCCTCGGCTCATGACTGCCTCCAAAAAGCAGTCTTGAATCAAGCTTCGATCAATTCGTCAACCAATTCGTCCACGCCGCCTAGAATAGTATGTAACAAGTTCTGCAACGGGACCGACGAGATCGTAACATCGGCATCATCCCATGTCGGCATCGTCAGTTCATGCGCCCTGGCAAGTGCGGCCAATCTCGCCTGAACCACCTCGCGAAACTCATCAACCTGCGTAGCCGATCTTGCGCTCAATGAGACGATTCCGTTTGCCAGAGCGAACAAATTTTTCACGCGATGACGCATTTCGCCCATATGGAGCTTTTGTTGGCTTTGAGCCTCCAAGCGCTCGCTGATGTCGCGTGCAATTTTTGATGCACCAATAATAACGCCGTTGTGTTTCGAATAGGTGAAATCGTTAATGAAATATCGATTGGCGTACCATCTCTCCGCTTCCGAATTGTTTCGAAATGATCGACTCGGTTTCCCTTTCGAATTTCGCTTAAAATAGCTGGTTCTTCGTCAAGCCGATCGTCTGGTATCAAGATCGTGACCGGCTTTCCGATGACTTCCTCGGCATGATAACCGAATAGGCGCTCGGCACCTCTATTCCAGCTTCTAATAATGCCATTCAGATCCTTGCTAACGATGGCGTCGTCTGAACCGTCAACAATTGCAGCGAGCCAATCCCGTGGATCGAGATCGGTTTCGCCGAGTTGTGGTTGCGAAGCAGGTGTTACCGACAACAAAATGCGATGTCTGGCGTAAGCCGAACCAAGTCGATCAGAGCCAATTTGGTCTTTATTCTTTTCCATCGTAGGCAACCCATTCTAAAGTCATGAAAGAATATTAATATTTCAGAACACGATATCAATCCCTTAGATCCACGTAATGCGTGAAGTGTTTTCCCTTATTGAAATTCTGGATAATCGCCCGCCATACCGGTTCTTCGCCAAACAATGTGATGAACTGTTCACTGCTAAATATCACCATATCGCGTGAAGAGCACCATGATGTGCTTTCGTCGGTTTATAGCGGTACATTAAAGGACCGATTTTTGACCGTCAGCACGAGCCGTTTCCTATTTACAATGGTAATAGGGCGCCCGAGACAATCCTCAGTCGAAATCATGCTTTCGTCTGGTTTGCTACCGCGTGGACATCAAACGCACTGATTGCCAGTCTAGAAATTCCGCACAGGACTGAACGAATGGACTTTCGTTGAGAGGAAACTTCTCGGCGGTGCGTGTACTCTTAAATCCCTCGTTCCATCGGATTCTCCTATCAAAACTATCGTATGTTTCCATTTCCTTGTCAGGATCGCGGCGGCTACCTTCAGACATCAGAGCGCACTTTCTTGCGCGGATGAACAAATTGAGGGAGATTCGAAGTGGAAGAAAAAAGTGCCCATGAGCATGTTCTGGTTGTTGGTGGCAGTTCTGGAATGGGACTTGCGCTCGCCGAACGATTGCTCTCGGCGGGGGCCAGAGTGACTATTGTCGGCAGATCATCTGAACGGCTTTCCGAAGCCCGCGAAAAGCTCGGTAATTTACCACTTTTGCAAACAACCGCCGCAGATGTCACGCGAGAAGACGAAGTGGTGCGCCTGTTTGGATCGGTTGGCGTACTGCATCATATCGTCTCCACTGCTGCAGATGTGGGCGGCGTCTACGTGCCTTTGCCCGAGATGAACATATCGACCGCACGCCGCGTTATCGATTCAAAGGTGGTGGCACCACTTCTGTTGGCAAAGCACGGTACCCCGCACCTCAAGGCCGCTGGATCTATTACCTTCACATCCGGGATCGCCGCATATCGGCCAGCGCCAAAAGGCTCGGTTGTGGCTGCAATCAACGGCGCAATTGAATCTCTGGTCTACGCACTAGCCGTTGAACTTGCGCCGATACGCGTGAATGCGGTTTCCCCCGGATGGGTCGATACACCAATCTGGGATTCGGTCGCAGGAGAAGGAAAGATCGCAGTGCTGAATACGATGGCCAAACGGCTGCCGGTCGGCCGGATCGGGCAACCGGGCGACATCGCACAAGCGATTGAATCGGTTATGCGAAATGGTTTCATCTCCGGAACAGTGGTCCACGTCGATGGTGGTCAGCGTCTGGTCTGATTGCGAAGAAGTTCTCTGGCAATGGCCAAAAATGCATTTGTCTCAGGTCGATCTACACGCCGGTGTCGCCACATCATTGTAACAGATGTTGCCCTGGCCGTGCCCAGCCAAGGGACGACCACTACACGGGCTGGCTGGACAGCGAGAGCCGATCGGGGCACCAATGCGCAGCCGACGCCTGCCTCAACAAGGCCCCGTATCGAGCCGATACTTGCGAACTCTCCGGCGATTTTCGGCAGTGCGGGCAGCGTTGCCGCGAAAGTCTCGTCGAACATTTTCCTATAAACGCAGCCGGGCGGTGTAACCAGAAAGACTTCATCGGCGAGTTCCGCAGGCTTGATTGCTTCCCGCCCAGCCAATCGATGGTTGGACGGTAAAATAACCAACAACTCCTCTTCAGTCACAGCCTCGCTCCGTAGACCTTTCTCTGCCCACCCATCTCCGAAAAAGAAACTCACGTCCAGATCGCCATGTTTTATTCCATTGCGAAGGCCACCACTGTCTGTTGTCTTAAGTGTCAATTCCACAGCAGGATATCTGCGGCTGAACTCCGCTACTACTTCTGGCAACCAGGTTGCGCAAAGGGTTTCAAGTCCACCAATGACGAGACTTCCCGATATGTCGGCTGAAGTACTGGCAACCGAGGAATATGCTTCGTCAGCCAGGTTGCTCAGTTCGGCTGCATAGCCGAGCAAACGCTGCCCCGCTGCTGTGAGCTTGAGTTTTCTGCGCGACCGGTCGAAGAGCTTTACGCCAAGTTCAGCCTCCAAGGCCTGGATCTGTTCGGTCACGCTCGACTGAGCCAGATGCACTTGTTCAGCTGCGCGCGTGAAGTTGAGTGTATTCGCAACTGCCGTGAAAGTCTTAAGAAAGCGAAGTTGCATGTTTTGCCTCAGAACAGAATGATGTCGACCAAATCTCTAACATGCTATGCTGGAAATATCCGACGCGTAGTCCAAATTGACCGGACCCTGCCTTCATTAAAGGCATGACAAGGCTGGGAAACCGTTCGCCACTTGTTACTAACAGCTTGTTCTGTCCATCGTCATCGGCATCGGCACACAGCTCGGTGAGCGGGCGGTACGGCGTTTCTCAATTCGCGCCACACTGGTCGCGGGCAATTTGGTCGGCGCCGCTTCAATAGTGCCCGACGCTGAAATCGGTAGAAACTGTCTGGTTATCGTTTTGGGCCGTATCATTTCGGTGTGTGCCAGCGCATTGTTTGGACGGCCATGTGGACTGCCGCCACTGGCGTCCTTCCAGAGGAACAGGTCGCCGCCTCAGGCATGGCGTCCACCAGGCTCAGTATCGGCAATTCCAACGGTGTGGCCGCCCTGATCGCCATCGCAATTCGCCATCTGGGCGATCTGGAGGGAGAGGCCCTAGCCGAAGCGATTTCAGAAAGCACTCAGCTTGCATTCTGGCTGGTCGCCGCCGGCATTCTCGTCGGTTTGCTTGCAATTTCCGGGCTGCCGAAGGTAGCTAAGGTCGTTCAAGGAGGATCAAATTGGCCCTACATTCGTTTAGACGAATGTAGGGCCGCATCTCCGGCTGGCTCACCCGGAAATTCATTTGAACGAGCCCATGCCTCAACAACTTACCCAAGCTCCTGACCCATTTCGGTGCCGCGACAATAACAATCACCATATCAGCTTCACCCGCTCACCACTTTCAGCGGCTCGTTCTATCGCATCAATGACCCGATGGATGTTTACTGCGTCCGCGAAGCTTGGCGCTGTATTGGTGCCATTACGTAGGTCGCTTGCCATTCTCGCATAAACGCGTGCGACATTTCCACTTTCAGTCGCCAATGGCCAACCGAGGCGACAGGAGGCAGGTACATCCAGCGGACGCATTGCCTTTTCGTCACCCTGAAGGCCCGAAAGAGAAAGCTGTACCATTTGAGTGTGGCCGGACGAGCCCGAAACTCTGATGTCCCCTCTCGTGCCATGAATTTCCCACAGCAAGCCATCGCCGTTCCTTGGGGCACCGCCACGATAGTGAATTGAGATCGGCGCACCACTGACAAGAATACCGCTTACGAGGACCTCATCGGGCGATGAAACCGGCAGTTTCTCTCCCGTATCTTCTGTGAGAACGTAAGGACGACGTGTTGCCAGTACAGCAGAAAGTTCCGCAATGTGGCCCAATATGTCCCCAAGCGCTGCAATCGTATGCCCAAACGGGATGGTCAACAGAGTTGCGCCGTTGGCATTATCGAGCAAGTAGCCGTAGGTCTTCTTGTTCGGAATGGCCGCAGCTCCCAGTGCGGCACCGCCATAAGCGACCAGGGTCGTCGACAATACCTCACCAACAAAACCATCTTCGATCAGACATTTCAGATATTCGATCTCAGGTGCGACCCGCGCTTGCGTCCCGACAATACCCAAAACACCTTTTGCGCGGGCAAGCCTCGCCATTTCTTCAGCTTCGGACAAACCGTTCCCAAGTGGCCATTCACAGTAAACATGTTTTCCAGCCTCAACCGCTGATCTCACGATCTCGAAATGCGGAGGCACTTTCACTGTAACCGTGACAATATCGACTTCTGGCGCGGCAATAAGCTCGGCAACATTTGCATAAGCCCGAGGCAGGCCATATGCCACCGCAGCAGCTTCTCCACTGGCTTTGGTCGAGTTGACGACACCTGCAATTTCGAAAGTCTCGGAGAGGGCGCGCAATGCGGGAATATGGGCTCGCGCAGCCCAGCTTCTTTCGGGTTGGAGGCCAACAATCCCAACTTTCAGGCGATCTGACAGCATAGCGATTCCATTCTCCATAGAATTAACTTCAATACTGCCCGGCATCTTAAACTGGTTTACTATGTGCAGATATTCGGCAAATATGCAAACATACCTTGAGATTTCGCACAGATGGTAAAATGATCGATTGGGAAGATATCCGGTATTTCATCGCTGTGGCGCAAAATGGAACGCTCTCGGGTGCGGCCCGGAGCCTCAAGGTCGATCATGCGACCGTCAGCCGAAGGCTGGCCGCCCTCGAGACTGCGCTGGAACTACGTCTTGTTGATCGCCTGCCCCGATCGTGTCGTCTTACAGAGGCAGGTAAACTGGTTCTGGAGCGATCAGTCGAGATGGAAGCTGGCGCACTTGCCATTGCCCGTTTGGCGACGGCTGCACGAGTTCCCCTTTCTGGACGCGTCACATTGAGCGCGCCGCCTGCTCTGGTCACCCATCTGCTGGCCAATCATCTGGACAGTTTCAGAAAACAATATCCTCACATTCGACTTTCGCTCTCGGCAGAAGGTCGGGTAGTTTCACTCAGCCGCCGCGAGGCAGACGTCGCCCTACGATTTGTCCAGCCAAAAGAGACAAACAGCGTGGCGCGTAAAATTGGAAAGATGGCGTTCAGTCTCTACGCCCAACGATCTTATGAGCATTTATCCGTCCCGGAGCGCTGGGAGTTCATCGCCTGGGACCAGACCTATCCGGACATGCCAGCCCAGGGATGGTTACTCGACATCATTGGAGATCGGCAGGTGGCCTGTGAACTGACGCATTCAAGTGAGCACCTGATTGCAGCACGGGCCGGCGTGGGAGTAGCGGCCCTGCCCGACTTTATAGGTGAACGAGATCGCGACCTTGTTCGGATCGGCAACAACGTTCCATTCTTTGCCCGCGATATCTGGCTTACGGTTCACAACGATTTGCGCAAAGTTCCAGCAATACGAGCCGTGATGGATTTCTTTACCACAACCGTATCCGACGACGAGTTTCTGCGAATTCGTTGATGGGCGGTCCCCTCCCACTTGGCTGCGGCGCAGTGCCCGGAACCTGTCTTGAAAGGAATTTGTGCTTATGTCGCTGGTTGTCAGTTGATACACGTGTCGTCCCTGGCTGCTGATCAAGCCATCTGATTGCCAGTCAGGGATTTCGCTGCCGACTCCATTCGCAACGCAATCTGTTCGAGCGCAATCGAACTCGCGGGCTATAGAAAGTTTGCCAAACTAGGTCTGTTAATCGATTCAGGACTATCATCGGCCCGCTGCCCTGCCCGGAAGGACCATGTCAAGTGCTGCACCTGCGCGAGGGTATCCTCTTGTAGACCGCAAAGACTATGGTAACATGGTTTCGGCTTTTGAAATGCCGTTGAGCTGGAATGAAAATGCCAGATCTCGCCCATCTCGTGACTTGAGCGCCGTTGTCATGGTCTTTCCACCACGCAGTGCTTTCAGCCATTGAGCATCGACCTTCGCATCAGCATAGCAGCCACCCGCATCGCAGCTTTGCCAAGTGAGCGAACCCACCTGCTTTTCATCGATCAGAATTTTGACAGGATCGGTCAGGCTTACCCCATAGGGCAAAGTGAATGCAGCTGCGGTTTCAGGCTTACCGGCAACACGGGTAAACGATGCTGTTGCCACACGCTGGCTCTGATTGCCCTGTCGCATAACGATGCTCTGCGAAACTTCACATAGCAGCTGTTCCGGCTGCAACTGATTAGAGCATGTCATCAGCCAGAGCGGCGCCGCCGGAGCGGCGTTTTGGTCAGCTTGTTGCGTATCGCCCGCCGCAGCTGGCGGAACCTGCGCCAAGGCAGCAGCAGAACCGCAGCTCATCATTGCAGTCATAGCGATCATCGTTGCAGTCAGTCGGTTCATGGTCTCTCTTCTCTAACGAATATTCTAGAAACGCAGGCCCAGATTCACAGTGGCCGTGTGACCAACCGTGTCGTCGCTCCATTGGCCTTGATAACCAAAGGTCAAACGTGTGGTGTTCTTGGCATCATAGAAAGTCAGACCAGTGTCCACACGTCCGGTCAGATCGCCAGTCTGGCTATAATTGCGGAATGTGCCGTCCGCACTGCTCGCACCGGCGAAGGTTGCGTTGATGAAGACGTCATTCTTATTGGCAAAGCTGACCTCGCCACGCAGATAAGCCTGCATCCACAATGTGCTGGTGATCTGTGTCTCGACGCCCACTTCAAGCGATGGCGTTGCCGCCAACACCCATTGACCCGTGCTGTCCAGCTCCAACCCGTAATTGGTGTTGTTTTCCGAAGCGCTGCCCGAATAAAGATAGCTGGCATCGAAATCGAGCGCAGGTCGCAGATAGACGGCACCACCATCGGGTCGATAGTGATAGGCGGATCCTAGCCTGAAATTGGCCTGGCTGATCCGTTGCTTAGCGGTCGCCGTTCCCCCGATCACGAGATCCCCACCGGGCAAAGCGCCGTAAATATCGATCAGACGTGTGCTGTCATATTGCGCTGTCGCGCCATTGAGAATGCCGTAAAGCTCCCACGGACCCTTATACTTCGACAGAGATACACCCAGCATTGCCCGCTGGCCGTCTGCCGAAAAGCGGTCACCGCTCGTCAGACTGAAATCTTCAAAGCCCGTTCCGAAGCCCAGATAGAGATCCTCCTTGAGAGGCATACGAACACCGGCATATAGACCGGCGGTCTGCGTATCGAAGCTTCTATACTGGAACGAGGCGTTGCGATCCAACGTGCTGGCGCTACCTGTGAACCAGTAACAGCTATGATCATCTCCCATACGGGCTGCGAAATTGTCGTAGCCGCAATCAGCCATCGTTCGCGCAAAGCGATAGCCGGACTGCAAGGCGTCAACCTGCGTCGTGGCATAGTCCTCCGAGCCAAGATTGTCGACCGCATTGAGGACTTCGGCACTGGTCTGCATGTTGGCAATCAGTGCGAACATCGGTCCCATACTGGTTGAACCCTGTCCCGACAGCACCCGTGCGATATGTTCTGCGGTATTGGTCTGATTGCGGTTCATGCCGGGCATATGGAAATCGGCATGCGGGATGAGGTCGATCGTGCTGCCGTCACCAGTCGGTCCATTCAACCCGATTTCATAGCTCATAACCGCCGTGCCAAGCACCGTCGTACCAGCATTGGCGGTTGTTCCGCCTGCATTGATGAGCACCAGCGGACGTAAACGGTCCAACTGATGGAGCACCGGATTCACTGTGCCGGCAATGGTGGCATTGCCGGTGACATTGATCAGATCACTCGCGCCGCCAGCGGCTGTATCCTGACGGAAATAGACATCTGCCGTGTAGGCCGCCGTGCTGCCGAATGTCAAAGAACCGTTGACTACAGTCGTCTGGCTGACATTTTCGGTCACCTGCAGATCCGAAGCAGCCATACGGGCGCTCAAGGCTGTATTTGGCACATAATAAGCGACGCCGCCCAGAGACAGATTGCCGTCGATAGTCAATTGACCCGACGCGCCAAGATTAACTTCATCCTGGGCGTAAAAGGTCGCACCTTGCTGAACCGTTACGCTGTTGGTGCCGCTACCGAGATCGATGTTACCAACCGCGCGGCCATTCAGCGTCACTTGTTCGGAACCGCTTCCCCCGCTGATGATACGATTATTGAGCGCCATCAGGAAACTGTCGGAAGAAAGAGACAGTGTATTGGCCATCCCGCCATCGATCATGATGGCTGCTGTTTCGGAGACAAGACTAGTGGTAGATTGCCCGTTGCTGCCACCGACAATAACGCCATTCAGTGCAATATCGATATTACCTGCGCCGTCCTTGCCTTCAGATTGTGCCAGTACGGCAATGCCGCGTTCACCAAGCGACAGAATATTTCCTGTCAGATCAAGCGCAAGGCTTCCGCCACTGCCTGCGCCGCCAGCGCTACCATGAAACAAACCATCAACACTGCCGCCACCGCCGCCGAGGCTTTGTGCCAATACGCCGATCGAGTCCTTACCCGTCACCATGACGTTGCCGTTATTGGTGAAATCGATTGCACCGCCACTACCGCCATTATTATCCGACAGCAACAGATTGACTGCCGATGGCGCCAGATCCGTTCCAACCAGACCACCGCCGCCGCCAATACTTTGCAGAACGAAGCCGTGGGAGCGGTCACCTGTTGTCGTGATATCGCCGCTATTCTGGAGGGTGATGGCTCCGCCATCGCCCGTTGAACCATCGCTTGCGCCAAGGGTAATCGTGGCCTGATCGAGGCTGGTCAGATAGACTTCACCGCCACCTGCACCGATGGACTGAACGATCTGACCGCTGGCATTATCGCCTAGCGTGCTGACTATGCCGCTCAGGTTTAGGGTGATATCGCCGCCATTGTTGCGGAAGGAAGGATCAGCGCCGAGTGTAACCACTGCCTTGCGCTGACCGGAGCTTCCGTTACCTGATGCACCTGCAATAATCATGCGTCCACCGCCACCGCCGATAGATTGCGCGAGGCCGCCGCTGGAAAGATTGCCGAGTGTCGTGACATCACCAACACGGTTGGCAACCAGATCGCCGCCTGAAGCATCATCTGTGTTGATTGCGCCCAGCATCGCGCTCAAGGCGATATCACCATTGCTGAGCGCGCCGAGTGTCGTCGTCGACATACCGCCGCCGCCACCGATGCTCTGGAGCAACATACCCGCCGAACGATCAGACGTAGTGACGATATCACCGTGGTGCGTCTGGTTCACCGATGCTCCTGCATTTCCATCCACGTCATTGCCGCCCAGCGACAACGAGCTGCTCAAGGAAGCGACTGATGAGCCGCCCGCGCCTTCTTCAGAAGCCGCCGCGAAATCGAGGAATGTATCCACATTGCCGCCGCCGCCATTCACCGACTGGCTGAATATGGCCTGACTGCCCGCACCTGTGACAATGATGTCGCCAGTACTGTTGACCGTAACTATGCCTGCGGTGCCTTGTGTTCCAAGGCGTGCGCCAAGTACTGTCGAGATAACGTAATCTGCCGCCATGGCGGCCGGAGTGGAGATTGAAAGCGCAGCATTGCCGCCGCCGCCACCGACCGACTGCGCGAAAATACCATAGCTGTTCTCGCCGCTGACACGGATCGTGCCACTGTGGTTGACCGTGACATTCCCACCGTCCGCACCATCGCCGCCTGCGCCGCCAATAGCGATCTTTGAGTAGGATTGGCCTCTCGCCTGATTGACCAGATCATTCAGCGACAATGCAACCGCCATGCCGCCATTGCCGCCGCCACCGCCAACAGATTGGGCCAGCACGCCATAAGACTGCGCACCCGATACGCTGATTTCGCCAGTGTTGGTAGCTGTGACATCGCCAGCCGCATTACCGCTGCCACCAGAACCGCCGATATTCAGCGCCATGGTAGGATTGGCTTCCGTTCCCTTCTGCAGGGCCAGACTACCGGTTATCGAGTAACCACCATTGCCGCCGCCGCCGCCAATGGACTGAGCCAGGATACCATGCGCCTTGTCGCCACGGGTAACAATGAGGCCGTCATTGACGACATTGACCGCACCGCCGGTACCGCCCGTGCCACCAGCCCCGCCGATACCGAGCTGCAAGCCCTGTTCCGTATTGGCCGTGCTGGCAGGTTTGGTGACCGTAACGGAAAGAACCTCACCGCCATTACCGCCGCCGCCGCCAATTGATTGGGCGAAGATACCGTGGCCTTCGTCGCCATCAGTTATAATTCTAGCGTCAAAGGCGTTGAAAACGTCCACAGTGCCGCCGGCACCGCCAGTACCACCAGCCCCACCGATCAACAGCGCATTGCGTGTGCTGTTATCGGCATCACTACCAGCAATGATGTTGCGAACATGCTGAGCGTCACCCCCGCCGCCGCCAACAGCCTGGGCAAAAATGCCCGCCGCCTGCTTGCCCTGCGTACCTATATCGCTGGTGTTCGTAACGCTGACATTGCCGGAAACGGCACCCGTGCCTCCCGTACCGCCAATTGCAAGCGTCGACGTGCTGGCAATGGTCGAGCGAAGATTGACAATCGTATTCTCGACTAAGCCGCCTTTGCCGCCGCCGCCGCCAACAGATTGCGCCATTATGCCATGAGCGCCATCTCCAAGGGTAGTGAGAACGCCGCCATTTGCGACGGTGACATCTCCCGAAGACATGCCATCGCCGCCAGAACCGCCGATATTAATCGAGGTCGTTGTGCCGATTTCGGTGCCTTTAACCAGGTTCTTGATAATACCAAGCGGAGATGTGCCCGCTTTTGCATAGCCACCTGTACCACCGGCACCACCAATGGACTGGGCCAGAATACCAATCGAGCCGCTGCCCTCAGTTGCAATGCGCGCAGTGCTCGCCACATCGACATCGCCAGACGTACCGCCACTTCCGCCCGTGCCGCCAATATTCAACGAATAGGACGTGGCCTTCCCGGCGGAGCCGGTTGCACCGCCGCCATTGCCGCCGCCACCGCCAACTGACTGCGCGAAGATGCCATGCGAGTCGTCGCCAAGCGTATACAACAAGCCATCGGCTTCGACCGACACATTGCCTGAAGTGCCGCCTTGACCGCCTTCCAGACCAACACTGACCGAGAAACTGCTACCGGTCTTGTCGCCATCTTTCGGTGTCGTCAAGGAAACTGATGTTGCTGAGGAATTGCCGCCACCGTTGCCGATCGACTGCGCAAACAGAGCATGCGATCGGTCGCCTTGTGTACGTATCAGACTGTCGCTTCTGACCGTGACATCGCCAGCGGAACCGCCAGTACCGCCAACACGTCCGATGGTGATGCCGATATTGCCATCTTCGCCACCTGTGGAGAGCACGTTATAGCCGGCATTACCGCCGCCGCCGCCAACCGACTGCGCGAAAATGCCGTGCGCGTCATCACCAAACGTATCAACGATGCCGGTATTATCAACCGTGACATTACCTCCTGTGCCGCCAGCGCCCGTACCGCCGCCGATAGCCATGCCGAAACCCTTGTTCTTGGAAGCATCTCCCGTTTCAAAGACCAGCCCGGCATTAAATGCAGCGTTACCGCCGCCGCCACCAAGCGATTGTGCGAAGACGCCGTAGCTTCCGTCCTGAAGGGTAACAATATCGCCAAAATGGCTGATATCCACCTGACCGCCATTGCCCGCATTGCCCGCAGAACCACCGACCGCGATGATTGCGGAATTGACAGTTTTATTGCTCCCGCTGCCGCCCCCACCGGTCGAGGTTTCGGCCTTATCAAGCGTGTCCGTAATGCCGGTAACCGCTGACGAATCCACACCGTTATTGACGGTTTCCTTGCGGTCGCCAGCAGAACCGCTATCGCTACCGGAGCCAGTGGTTTTGCTTATACCGAGAACTGCGTTGACCCCGGCATCGCCACCGCCACCGCCAATACTGCTTGCTTCGATACCATGCGCACCAACGCCGTCGGTCAGGATCAGTCCCGCCGACTGAAGCGAAGTCCCTCGCGTGACAGTGACATTACCTGCATTGCCGCCGCTGGTGCCTGTACCACCAATGCCGATACCGACCGGCGTGCTGTCCTTGGTCGCGACTGCTGTTACATTGATACCGCCAGTACCGCCGCCACCGCCGACCGACTGGGCAAAGATGCCACGGGAGTGATAGCCGTTCGTTGAGATGTCGCCGTTTGAAACAACATCGACATTACCAGCATCGGCGCCGACGCCGCCATAGCCACCAAGACCTGCAACGATGCTGAGATCTGTTGCACCGCCGGAACTGTTGGAACTGCCCCAGTTCAACTGTCCGCTGACATTGAGCGCGCCATTACCGCCACCGCCACCGATAGATTGCGCCAGAATGCCGTGCTTCCAGTTACCCTCGACCGCAATCGTGCCTTCGTGGTCAACGCTGACATCGCCCGATACGTTGCCTGCGCCACCCGAGCCGCCAACACCGAATGTAATGGATGGGATCTTGCCGTCTTTGCTGAGGGCTATACCGCCTGAGACGTTCAGCCCACCATTGCCACCGCCACCGCCGATGGATTGGGCCAGAATACCAGCCGAACCTTCAGTGTCAGGTAGTTTGTCATGGCTATTAAACAATCCGAGGTCGACGAACAGTGACTTGAGACCGAATGAATCGACCAGTCCTGTTGTGGTGTCAACCACCGAGTTACCCAACACATCGCGCAGTTTTGTTTCAAAGCTCTGGTCGGTCGGTTTTCCGAAATCGCTGGGATCCGTCGTGACCTGAATGTCGGCGCGCGCGGTAACGCTGACATTGTCCGCGCGGCCCGCATTGCCGCCCATACCGCCAACACCGACGATCAGCGATGTATCCGAAACGATGCCGCCAGAAACATTCATGCCACCATTGCCGCCACCGCCGCCAATGGACTGTGCGAGGATGCCCGAACGTCCCGTACCATGGGCAAGGATGGTGCTACCATCCCCGACATTGACATCGACCGTACCCGCATCGCCACCGACACCACCAAAGCCACCAACGCCGATCAGCACGCCGTAGGACTTGCTGTTATCGGATTGGCCTTCGCCGGGCTTGCTGCTGATTGCAACGCCACCGCTGACATTCAGGCCGCCATCACCGCCGCCGCCGCCAATGGATTGCGCAACAAGACCATCCGCGCCTTGCGTTTCATTGAGCGTGACACTGCCATCGCTATTAATGGTGCGCGGCAGAGCGGTCAGCGCGCCTGTATAGGAAAGGCTGACAGCTCCCGCATCGCCGCCACCGCCGCCAAAGCCGCCGACACCAGCGGAAACGGAAAAGATCGTGCTTGATCCGGACGGCTTGGTCAAAGCAAGAGAACCGGAAATATTGGTACCGCCGACACCGCCGCCGCCGCCAAGGCTTTGAGCCATCAGGCCGGTAGACCGGTCGCCGAATGTATTGACTGTTCCGATAACATCGAGATCAACAGACCCGGCATTGCCGCCCGCGCCGCCAAATCCGCCCAGACCGAGTGATACTGCCGCGCCCGATTGCCCCGTGACGCTGACTGCGCCTGAAACGTTCAGGCCGCCCGTACCGCCACCGCCGCCAACCGACTGTGCCATCACGCCTATGCTCTGATCACCAATGGTGGTGATGTTGTCATGGTCAGCCGTTACACGGACTTTGCTTGTTACATCGCCCGCATTGCCGCCGCCGCCGCCGAACCCGCCCAAGCCGAGCGATGCTGCAGCACCACTTTGTTGCGTGAGGTTGACCGTGCCGGAGACATTCATCCCCCCATTACCGCCGCCACCGCCAAGGCTTTGCGTCACAATGGCCGAACTTCTGTCGCCGATTGTGAGGACGCCGCCGGTCACATCCGAAGCCGTCAGAGCCCCTGCATCAGCACCCGCACCGCCAAATCCACCCAGACCAAGTGCTACTGCCGCACTTGTCTGACGCGACAGGGAAACGGCGCCACTGACATTGAGACCGCCATTGCCACCGCCGCCGCCGAGACTTTGGCTGAGAATACCGATAGATTCGTCGCCCAGTGTTTGCACATAGCCAATCAATGTCTGATCAACAGGCCCTGCAACACCGCCATCGCCGCCAAAGCCACCGATACCTAATCCAAGAGATCCGGAAAATTGTGGCGCGACCGAAAGACCGCCGGAAATGTTGATGCCGCCATTACCGCCGCCGCCGCCAAGGCTTTGCGCGACGATACCCGACGAACGGTCGCCGAACGTGAAGACATTGCCTGAATAGCTGCCGGTGACATCGCCAGCATAGCCGCCAGAACCGCCGAAACCGCCAATACCGACAGCTGCAACACCTGAACCATTGCCCGCAATACTGACCGCACCACTAATGTTGATACCGCCATTGCCACCGCCGCCACCAACTGACTGAACCAGCACACCGGTCGAATCCACGCCAAGCGTGACCACATCACCGGTAAAATCATTGGTCGCTGTATCTGCGTGACCACCGTCGCCGCCAAAGCCGCCGATGCCAATGCCGACAGCACCGCTGTTCTGCGCAGCCAGACTAACGGCACCGGAAACATTGATCCCGCCATTACCGCCACCGCCGCCAAGCGATTGAACCACTACACCAGCCGAACGATCCCCCTGGGTGACGACATTTCCGGTCATTTTTCCAGCAGCGGTCCCAGCATCGCCGCCGCCACCGCCCGAGCCGCCAATGCCGATACTGGCCGCGCCCGATCCATTGCCTGAAAGGCTGACGACACCGGCGATATTGATTGCGCCATTGCCACCACCGCCACCGGCGGACTGGACGACCACACCGCTCGCATCATCGCCCGACGTTTGGACATTGCCGTTGATCGTGCTGTCTGCTGTGGCCGCATTGCCGCCATCGCCACCACTGCCACCCAGTCCAACGGCAACACCGCCAGCGCCTGTACCGGCTGCTGTCACTGTTCCCGATACATTGAGGCCGCCGTTACCGCCGCCGCCGCCAAGCGACTGGACGACCACGCCGCCAGAACCATTACCTTCCGTAATGACATCGCCGGTGAGAACCGATGTGGCATTGCCCGAAGCGCCGCCTGCGCCGCCTGAACCGCCGATGCCGACAGACGCACCACCGGCCCCGGTTCCTGCGACTGCAACAGTCGCCGAAACATTCATGCCGCCATTACCGCCGCCGCCACCAAGTGACTGAACGAGCAGAGCCGTCGAGTTTTCGCCGATTGTGGTGAGATTGCCTGTGACCTTGCTGCCAACGGTGCCGCCTGTGCCGCCCGCTCCCGCACTACCGCCGAGACCGACACCGACTGCACCCGATCCGGTTCCCGCACCGGCACCGGCTGCCGAGACATTGAAGCCGCCATTACCGCCGCCGCCGCCAATCGATTGCGCGACAACTGCCGACGATTGGGCACCATGGGTCAGCACATCATTTTCAACCGTCAGGTCGACCGTGCCACCGTTACCGCCGCCAGCGCCGCTACCGCCCAGACCGACCGAGATCGCACCTGATCCCGTACCTGCACCGGATACCGTTGGCGTGATATTGAAACCGCCATTACCGCCACCACCGCCAACCGACTGCGCCAGGACACCTGTTGAAGCATTGCCGCGCGTTTCAATATTCGCCGTCGTGTGGGCGGTTACCGTTGAACCATTACCGCCGCCAGCACCGCTACCGCCAAGTCCGACACCGACCGAACCTGCGCCAACGCCTGCAACAGACAGCCCGGCACTGACATTGAAGCCACCATTGCCGCCACCGCCGCCAATCGACTGAGCAACGAAGCCAGATGACGCAAAGCCCTCCGTCAGAATCTCTCCGTTAGATGTCGCGTTGGCCGCGCCACCGTTGCCGCCACCCGCACCACCGCCACCGAGGCCCACGCTGACCGTTCCGCTTCCAGTTCCGGCACCGGCAATCGAACCGGAGACGTCGAAGCCACCGTTGCCGCCGCCGCCGCCGATGGACTGCACGACAACGCCTGACGAACGATCTCCTTGCGTCCAGACATAGCCGTTGCTGGTAAGCTTGACCGCGTCGCCCTTTGCGCCCGTACCGCCGCTGCCGCCCAATCCGACACTGACCGCACCGCTGCCGACGCCCGAGCCGCTCATGGCACCGGAAACATTAAATCCGCCATTGCCGCCACCGCCGCCGACCGACTGCGCGAGGATGGCCGTGGAGTCTTTACCTTCCGTCGTTACGTTTCCATCGACAGTTGCCGTGACGGTGGAACCGTCGCCGCCGCTACCGCCTGAACCGCCAAGTCCGACCGAAACCGAACCGCTTCCAGCACCCGCTCCCGATAAGGTTCCCGATACAGAGAAACCTCCATTACCACCACCGCCGCCAATCGATTGCATAACGACACCCGCGGCGCGTTCGCCTTGGGTTCCAACATCGTTATTGATAAGGGCGGTCACCGCGCCGCCCTTGCCGCCAGCACCAGCTGAACCACCAAGTCCAACAGACACCGCGCCTGCACCGGCACCCGCGCCAGCACCACCGGCTGCAACAGAGAACCCGCCATTACCGCCGCCACCGCCAATTGACTGGATCAAAATTGCGCCGGAGTCGTCTGCCTCCGTTGCAACAACGGCATCCACCTGAGCATTCACCGCGCCGCCGTTGCCGCCACCATCGGCCGAACCGCCAACGCCGACGCTAACAGTTCCGGCACCGGCGCCACCACCCGCAAGCCCCGCTGCGATTGAATAACCACCGTTACCGCCACCACCGCCGATTGACTGTGCAACAACCGCAGTCGAAAACTGACCGGTCGTGCGGATCAGGTCGCCACCGGCGATAAGATCAACTGCGCCGCCGGTACCGCCGCCTGCGCCACTTCCACCAACGCCGACACTAATATTTGCCGCAACGCCTGCGCTGCCCGCAACACCGGCTGCAATGCTACCGCCGCCATTGCCACCGCCGCCTCCAATCGATTGAGCAATCAGAGCAGACGAGCTGTTGCCGCGTGTTGTAATATCGGAGTCCGTGTAAACACGGACCAGTCCGCCACTGCCGCCAGCCCCTGCTGAGCCACCAATGCCTACGGACAGATTGCCGGAAAAGAGGAGAGACCCGCCGCCCGTTGCAGCCACCGCGAGACCACCGTTACCGCCGCCACCGCCAACCGATTGAAAAATCATACCGGCGGAGCGCTCGCCCGTGGTCACAACACTTCCGGAGAAGCCCGGCGCAACCAGATTGCCGCTTCCATCGACAGTGCCTACAAGGACTTCACCGCCCTTACCGCCTGCGGCGCCTGATCCGCCAACGCCGACAGCAAGAGAACCCGAAACCGGACCTCCAGCCGCTGCGACTGAAACCGCGTAACCGCCATTACCGCCGCCGCCACCGACGGATTGCAGTATTATGCCTGCTGCGTCCGCACCACCGGTCTGGATAGCGGCATCACCACTACCGTCCAATATGGCAGTTCCGCCGTCGCCGCCGACACCGCCCGATCCGCCCACGGAGATAGAGGCCGCACCGAAAGCGCCGACTGCCACACTGACAGCGCCGCCGCCATTACCGCCACCGCCGCCAACGGACTGCACAAATACGCCGGTTGACCGGTCGCCGGTCGTTACAATCCGGGAAGGCTGGCTGGCATCTGTGTCGGAAAGCGTCACATTGACCTGACCGCCAGCACCACCCTTACCGCCTGTGCCGCCGATAGCAACGCCAACAAAAGCCCCTACTGCACCAGACGAGCCGCCATTACCGCCGCCGCCGCCAATCGATTGGGCCAGGATACCCATTGCGTCCTGGCCGCCCGTGACAATGACACCGTCATTGGTGACGCTGACCGCTGCCCCGGCACCGCCCTCGCTGCCACTGCCGCCAACCGCGACCATGCCTGCGGTCGATCCGCCATCACCACCACCGCCGCCAATCGACTGCGCGATAATCCCGCGAGCGCCGTCACCTTCGGTAACGATACGACCAAGATTGCTAACAGAAACGGCCGACCCGCTACCGCCCTTCGAACCGTTTCCGCCAATGCTCACCAGACCGTAGGCGTTTGTCCCCTGACCGCCGGAGCCGCCAATGGATTGTGCCATAATGCCATCGGCGAGATCGCCTTTCGTGTAGATCGATCCGGTTCCCGCATTCGTCACGCTGACTTCACCACCGGATCCGCCGTTGGAGCCCACGCCCCCAAGGGCCAGCGCAACCAGACCTGCCGCCGTACCGCCAGCGCCGCCGCCACCGCCAATCGATTGCGCCATGATCCCGCGTGAAGCCACGCCGTGCGTTTCGATGGTGCCGCCATTCGTGACGTTAACCTTGCCGCCGCTACCGCCATTGTCGGCACTACCTATGAGCGAAACCAACAGATTGCTGCTCGCCCCTGCAGATCCCCCGGTACCACCGATAGATTGTGCAAAAATGCCGTTTGAGAAATCTTTCTCTGTCAGGATGGTCGCACCGGCGAAGGTTTTGACGTCAACCTGCCCGCCATTCCCGCCATAACCACCGTCGCCCGCAGTACCGACAAGCCCCCACTGATCGCCACCTTGACCGCCATTATTGCTGACGCTCAGAGCATAGATGCCGTGGGCATTCGTTCCGTTGGTGGATATCGCACCGTACTGGTTGACCGTAACCTGCCCGCCATTGGAGGAATGACCGCCAGTGCCGCCGCCAGGTGCAGCATAACCACTGCCACCGTCTCCGGCTTCGCCGCTCCGGCTATAAGCAAATATGCCATAATGATTATCGCCGCTTGTCTGAATCGTGCTTGATGCGGCCTGCGTCGCAAGAACAGTTCCGCCAGCGCCGCCATCACCACCATCGCGACCGCTCCAGAAACTGGCATAAGAATTACCGCCTTTACCGCCATTTCCGCCGACGCTGCCGATTTCCCAACCCACATTGGAAGTCGCGTTGACATTTGTCGCTAAGGTTTTCTCGTTGGTTGGTCCGGTCGCGCCATCCCCACCTGAGGACGGCGGAACGAACAGCGCCCCGGCCCGACCATTGCTGCCATTTTTGCCGTAGTTGACTTGCTTTACGCCATTGGGTCCATTCACATCGACCGGCGGAATGAGCGTTCCTTGAGTGTCAGAACCACTGAAATTGGCTTCAAAATCTGTGGTCTCCTGACCAAGCGGGATCTCTACACTTCCAGATGCAGTGGCACTGGTGACCACAGCCTGACCGCCGGTAATAGAGGCGACCGCAAAAGCGACAGGCGGCGCGTCGCCATTATAGAAAATTTCGCCAGCGGATTTTACCAGGAACGTATAGCCATCCTGGGTCTGAACAAATGCAGTCGTTCCAGCTGTCGCGGTTCCTGCCGGGTCAACGACCAATGCAGTGACGGTGGTCTCCTCCCCAGTCAGTGGATTTGTTACCGTTTGACCAGGCACCGATGTCTTCGACGGTGCGGGCGGTGGGTCAGCAGCAAAAACTGTGGAACTACCAACCGCGAGGTAGATACCTGCCATAACCGCAAACTGCACCGGCAAACCCGCCGACGACCGATGCCCACGCGCACGCTTCCTGTTTTTCATGACAGTCCCACCCGGTCCCGCACCTGCCCCACAATCTCTGTACGCCGCGGCCACGCGTACGAGATTAGTCATGACGTGTCGCACGACACTTCATTATAAGTCTGGATTTCCCCTCAACCTGACTGCCAATACTTAAACCTGACAAATTCAGCAGCGCAGCGGGGGAATATGTTCCAGTATAAGCTTAAAATCAATACGCCAGTTCTACAAACGGCGGAGATTTATGCCTTTCGAAGCCAAAAAAAACAGCCACAAAAAGCCGGTTGCTTGAGTCAACTAAATAAAAATCTACGCTGGCGGCAAAGGGCCAACAATACGGCAAATGTCGTATTTCGTGACAATGCACGCCGAAATGAACTCGATGACGGCGGGACGGGTTATCGAATCCGGGGGAAGGCTAAATTCGCTGACTTGAAATGTGCTGTTCGCTCTCGCTCTTCAGCAAGAGCATGCTCAATTAGGTATATTCGAGTTTTGGGTACACGATCTGAACTCTTATGACGATCTTTATCAAGCGCCCCTTACTTTAACGAAAAGGCGACCTACCAAACGATAATTGTCGGCAAATCTTCCTCGTAGATTGCCAGTCAAGAATTTCGTCAATCACTGGAAAATGAGCCGTCCGCTTAGGTCTGCAATGTCATTAACCTGGCGAGTACACGAAATCGACCCCGTTGGATAACAGCGCAAATATGATTGCATTGCAATTGGCCTTAACGCACGCGCTGATGACCGATATCATTCTTCTCGGTTATCTATAAATGTCAATTCTCGGTAGCTGCCATTGCGCGCTGGCACAACTTTTGTTCGATAGAATGCATCGGCTTTCGGCAGACAGATCGGACCCCTGATAACCCTTATGTCATGCTTATAGTCACTAAAGGGGATGATAATGAGATAGATGAACCGTCGGGTGCGATCAATCAACAAGATGCCGTTGGCATCCTCTGGAACAGGATAACGAGGTGTGACGTCGTAACCACGAAAGTCACCTCTGCCGTGCCGCCATAAAGCTTGCACGGCATTGTCGTATGCTTCGATGTGACAAATTTCGTTCCAATACACTTCTGGAAACATGTCCGAAAAGGCTTCGACCGCTCCAACATTCGATTGGAGCCTAGCGACGATACGCTCACTGTCCAAAGACGGTTGAGAACTGCATCCGGCGAGTAGAAGTGTTGCAGCGACAACCGGTATTATAATTTTTACTTTGATTGGTAACACCCGTCCCATCCCAAATTGACTTAGTTTGCCCAGACGCAATATGGCTCCTAAAAGGTTCCAGTTTCAATGAGCGTCAAAGTCCATTGCGACCGCAATGGGGCCGGACGCTGACCGTCCGCTTATGCGTTATGAGCGGAGTTAGCGGCCATTCGGCAGCAGATCATGCCTGCGGCTAGCCGAACAGATTGTGGCCCTACATGAGCCTTTCCGCTCGCGCTCGCATTGCTGGCTCAAGTTCGAGTGAATGACGCGCGATCTTGTCGAAATAGACGGACGTTGTCTCATTGATGGCGCGCAGGTCCCCATCAAGCGAACCAGCCATTATCTGGCGAAACGTGATTGATGAACGCCCCACCTTCAGGACCTGAGAGCGGATCGTCAGCAAGTCCCCGGCGGGCACTTCCTTTTTATATTCCATTGTCGAGCGCACATCCGCCCAACCGAAACCCTCATCCGGGATTTTCCCGGCAATGTGGCCCAACAGCTGAAAGCTCGCATCGTCGAACATCCCGGCATAATACCGGACATTCATATGTCCCATGACGTCGCACATCCACGGATGTACGACGCCGATAAAAGTCACAAGACCGCTCATCGCGCTACCGACTGATAGCCGCACAGGAAAGCGGTGAGATTGTCGCCCAGCGCATCGCAAAGATAACCACCTTCCTGAACGATGACAGTTGGCAGCCGAAGCTTTGCAATGGCTTCGGCAATGCGCCCGAAACCGCCAGTGGTAACCGACAATCCGCCGAATGGATCACCCTCAAACGGGTCAAGACCAAGTGCTACCACCAGCGCATCTGGCGCGAAAGCTTCTATACGACGGAAAGCCGTATCGAGCGACGCGAGGAACTCGTCATCGCCAGATTTGCGTGGCAGAGGCAGATTGAGATTGTAGCCGAGCCCAGCGCCTTCACCGCGTTCATCGGCATGGCCCCAGAAGAATGGATAGAAGCGCAACGGATCGGCGTGGATCGAGACTGTCAGCACATCGGGACGCGCATAGAAAATGCCTTGCGTCCCGTTACCGTGATGCAGATCAACATCCAGGATTGCGACGCGTTCAGCCTTTGACCGTAGATGCTGGGCCGCGACTGCCGAATTATTGACGAAACAAAAGCCGCCAGCAACATCGGCAAAGGCGTGATGCCCCGGTGGACGGCAGAGCGCATAGGCCGCCACCTCGCCCGCAAGCACCGCATCGGCGGCGTCAACCGCGCTCCAGGCACTCCAGCACACGCTTTCCCATGTGTGTTCTGCTATCGGGCACGCCGTATCGGCCATGTGATAGCCAACCTGCCCGACGGCGGACGCGGGATAGCGGCCGTCGCGCGTCAACGGATGAATGTTCGGGATGACCTCTTCCGAAGCTTCCTCGATGCGCCGCCAACGCGGATAGATGTGCTGCAGGAACTCCAGATATTCCGGCGTATGCACGGCAGCTATCGGACCGAGACCGTGATTATTCGGACGGATAATCTCGCAGCCCACAGCCTTTGCGCCGGAGAGCAGGCGCTCGACACGCTCCGGTTGCTCGGGGTTTGGCTTCGGCGCACCGCTGGAAAGAAAGGCTTTCGGATCGTGACGCTTTTGCTCAACAGCGTAGAAGGCTTTCATGATTACTCCCTAATTTGCGTTGATACGCGCCAGACGGGCAAAATCCTCGCCATAAGCGCCATGATCGAGGTCGGCTTCGATCCAGCCGATACCCAGCCGCTGGTAAAAGCGCCGCGCGGCAATATTGTCCCGATCCACAGCCAGCCGCAGATAGACGCCGCCCCGCGCTGTCGACCACGAGGCGACATGGCGGAGCAAAACCTCGCCCACCCGCCGACCGCGAAACGCCTCGTCAACATAGAGATCCTGCACAAAGACACCCGGCTTTCCGAGCCATGTCGAGAAAATCGGGAAGAACAGTGCCAGCCCGGCAAATACCTCGTCCACCTCGGCGATCAGACTGGTAAAAGCGGCGTTGGGACCAAAGCCGTGGTTGCGAAAATCTTCTACCGTGCTGGAGACTTTGCCCGCAGCGCCAAGCCCCGCGCCCATCACGCGGATCGCCTCGTGAATCTGTTCAGCATCGGCAGGCTCGGCGAGCCGGATCACAACGCCCGCTTTGCTATCCAACACGATCTTTGGCATCAGAACGCCACCCTGTCTCCACCCTTCAGGCCCAGATAGTCGCGCGCCTCGTCAGGTGTAGCAACTTCCAGCGACAAGCCGTCCAGGATGCTACGGATGCGCCGCACCTGATCGGCATTGCTCTTGGCCAGTTTTCCCCGTCCGTCATAGAGACTGTCTTCCAGACCGACACGCACATTGCCACCCATGGCCGCTGCCATTGTGATCATCGGAATCTGGTGTCGCCCTGCCGCCAGAACCGAGAAGGAATAGCCGTCGCCGAACAGCTTGTCTGCAATGCGCTTCATATGCATGAGGTTGTCCGGGTCTGCACCAATGCCGCCCAGAATACCGAAGACGAACTGGATGAAGAGATGACCGGTCACCAGTCCACGATCACGGAAATGGGCCAGTGAATAGAGATGCCCGACATCGTAGCATTCGAACTCGAAGCGTGTACCGCAGCCCCGACCAAGACTGGTCAGAATGCCTTCCATATCAGCGAAAGTGTTCTTGAAGATCGAATGGCGCGTTGCCTCCAATAGTTCGGGTTCCCAAGCGTGCTTCCACTCGCGTGGCTTGTCGAGGGCTGGAAACAGCGCGAAATTCATCGAGCCCATATTGAGAGAACACATTTCCGGTTGCGCCTTGAGCGGCGCAGCCAGACGGTCATCCAGCGTCATCAATGACGAGCCGCCGGTGGAAATATTCACCACCGCCGCGGTCGACTGCTTGATACGCGGCAGGAACTGCATGAACAGATCCGGATTGGCGGATGGTCTGCCGTCACGGGGATCGCGAGCATGGAGATGCAGAATGGATGCGCCCGCTTCCGCCGCCGCAATGGCCTCACTGGCGATCTCCTCCGGCGTAACCGGCAGATGCGGCGACATGGTTGGAGTGTGCACGGAGCCCGTCACTGCGCAGGTGATGATCACCTTGCGCTGTGTTTTCTTCTTATCGGTCATGATCCGGTTTCCTTATGCGTTCACGGGCAGCTTGAGTTCACGCGACAGAACCTCCAGCGTATCGTCAAGGATCGCGGTGATCTCGCCGACCTGTTCTCGACTCACGATCATCGGCGGACAGACGAGGAAGTGATCGCCTTCAACACCACCCCGCGTGCGGCGCGAATAGATGATCAGACCGCGCTCATAGGCAAGATCGACCATGCGCTGATGGGCGTTCAGCTCCTTCGGCAACGGCTTCATGGTTTCAGGATCGGACACGAATTCGGCGGCCAGCAACAACCCCTTGCCGCGCACATCACCGATGAACGGGAAGCGCTTCGCCAGTCCTTCCAGCTCGCCCTTCAGCGCATCGCCCATATGGGCGGCATTGCCGACCAGATCGAGACGATCAATCTCCTGAAGCACCGCCTTGCCTGCCGCGCAAGCCAGCGGATTGCCCGCATAAGTGAAGCCGTGCAGGAAGCCACCAGCATCCAGAACCGGCTGCACGATGCGCCCCGGCGCCACCATTGCGCCAAGCGGGCAATAACCAGAGGCGAAACCCTTCGAAAGCGCGATGAGATCGGGCTTGCAGTTCCAGTGGTCGCCGCCAAGAAACTTGCCGGTGCGTCCTGCGCCGCTCATCACCTCGTCGTGGATGAGCAAGATGCCATAACGGTCGCAGATTTCGCGGATACGCGGATAGTAACTGTCGGGCGCGACCAGCGCGCCGGTCGATGCTCCACCGATCGGCTCCATGATGAAGGCGAGTACGCTTTCAGGACCTTCTTCCTGAATCTTCTCCTCCAGCATGTCGGCATACTTCTGGCCGCGCTGTTCCATCGTGAGATTGTCGCGATCGAGATAGGCAGTCGGTGCGGGGACTTTCGGCATTTCGCGCATGATGGGTGCGAAAGGCTCGCTCAAAGCCGCATAGCCGGTGACCGCCAGCGCCCCAAGCGTACCGCCATGGTAAGACGGAAACCGCGAAATCACTTTCCAGCGTGTGCCCTGCCCGGTCGCAACCACCCATTGGCGGGCAAGCTTGATGCAGGATTCCACTGCTTCCGAACCACCGGACACGAAGAAAATCTTGTCCAGACCTTCCGGCATACGTTCGGCGGCCATGCGCGCCAGATCTTCCGCCGGCTCGTTTTCGAAATGGAGACGATAAGCGAAGGTGACGCGATCCATCTGCTCTTTCATGGCGTCAAGCACGTTGCGATTGCCGTGGCCGATATTGACCACCATCGCGCCGCTAGACCCGTCGATGACACGGCGTCCGTCCTGATCCCAGATATAGATACCTTCGGCACGATCCACCAGTGGCCTGCGCAGGCGCGACTGGTAGAAAAGATGCGATGTCGGGCGTTCGTTCTGTGCTTTTGTGTTGAGCATGGCGTTACTCTGTCAGCGCTTGAGATATTGGTTAAGAACATTGGCGGTCACACGCTCGACCATGCGGTCGCCACGTTTGAGAGCCGCGACCCACTCACAGCTTCCGGCGTGGAAAACCTCGCCCTTGCCGCGCGGGAAATTGACGATCATGCCGCAGCCGCGCTTGATGCGTTCGACGGCTGCATCGCCATTGTCGCCGATCAGCGTATCGGCTACAAATTTGGCATCGGCATCGGAGAGGAACTGGTCGTCAGCTGGAATATCCGCGCTCTCTTCCTTGAGAGACGACATGCCAAGCGCCAGAATCTGCAATCCATCAGGTGCGCCGCTGCCCTCCTCCGGTTCAGGCAGACCGCCGCGGATCACATAGTCGAGCCCGTCGACCTCATAGCCGAAGGCGTGACCGTCAGCGCCCAGGAGATCACCGTAATAGATGCCCGTTCCCGCAAAGGCCCAATGTTCCGGGCGATAGACCGGAAAACCGCGCACGCCACGCGGGGCGCAACCACCCCAGCCGACATAAAGCCCGCGCAGCGCATTGAGGCCGAAGGTTTCGGCAGCAGGCCGTCCGGCTTCCGTCGCTTCCCAGCAACCGCTGGTGCGCCGTGGATCAGCGGAGCGATAGACCGGGTCTTCAGCGCGGGCGCGATATTTGTAACAAGTCTGGCGCTTGCCATCATCCTCAAGCCGCGTCTGCCACATGAAGTTGCCCGCAAAACGGGCCGCACGGCCGCCGCCATCGACATAATGATCGACGGCATCGCGCATTTCCCATGTCCAATATTCGTCGTGACCGACAAAGGCCACGCAATCATAACCGTCGAGGATTTCCGGCGAGAAATGCAGCTCATGCTGGCTGGCGAGATCAATCGCAAAGCCTTCCCGTTCAGCCCAGCGGAAGAACAGGCTGTCATAGCTCGCCCAGCCGGACGAGGCATATTTCTTGGAATAGCCATTGGCAAAGGCCCATTCCATATGCGGATAACGCGGAGGTGCCGCGGGCCGCGTCACAAATTCCAGCGGCACGCGGGGCGCATCGGACGGCAGCAGCGCAAAGCCACGGCAGAACGGACGCTCGATGCTTACCGTCGTCGCATATTGATCGCCATTCGGTCCGGTAATGCCCTGATAGTGATTGGAACCGCCCCAGGTATTGTAGGCCGTCCACGTGCCGGTCGCGGCAACCTGCAGGATGCGACCGGGCTTACGGCCTGCTGCAGGTCGCAGGACGAAAAGATGGTGGCAATGGATCAGCTGACCGTCATTGCCTTCGGCTTTCAGCGTGATGCGATAGGCGCCGGAAGGCCAGTTCTCATCCGTCTTGAACGAAAATGTCGTCTCCCAGCCGCAGCCCACAACGGAACATTGGGCTGGCGTTTCCTGCCATTTGCAGTCTATCCCTCGCTTTGCGAAGACAGGCTTTTCAACCGCCCCATCCCGCACGATTTCGATATCGAAACGCGACGCGGTCGCACTCACCTGCAAATGAACCGTTGCGCCCGGCAGATAAGAATAGGCATCGGTGTAGCACCAGATTTCGCCACGCGGCCCGTCCATGCCGGGATATTCATAATAATGGCCAAGCACAGCTTCGCGCCGCTGCGCCGAGGTCAGTCCGAAATCGGGAAACTCCCCAAAATCGGCGAACTCATTGGCGTTTCTCTCGTTCATGCCATCACCTCACGCGGCCAGATATTTCTTGAGGAAGGAGCGGGTACGCTCCTGCACGGGATTGCTCAAAATCTGATCCGGCGGCCCCTCTTCCACCACCACACCGCCATCCATGAACAGGATGCGATCTGCCACTTCGCCCGCAAATCGCATCTCATGCGTGACGATCAGCATCGTCATATGTTCAGCGGCAAGCTGCTTCATGACGGCATTGACTTCATCCACCAGTTCGGGATCGAGTGCCGAAGTCGCCTCGTCGAACAGCATGACTTTCGGCTGCATGGCGAGCGCACGGGCAATGGCCACACGCTGCTTCTGACCGCCAGACAGCCGCGAGGGGTAGACGTCGATCTTGTCGGCAAGCCCGACCTTTTTCAAAAGCTCCAGCGCCAGTGTACGAGCAGCGTCCTTCGTCATGCCCTTGAGTTTGATGGGGCCGAGCGTGATGTTTTCCAGCACTGTCAGATGCGGAAACAGGTTGAAGTGCTGGAACACCATGCCCATCTGCTGGCGCACGGCATTGATGAGCTTCTCGAAAGCCTGCCCGATGAGAGGTTGATTGACCTGCATGCCATCAAGCCAGACTTCACCGCCATTAAGCGCTTCTAGATGATTGATCGAGCGCAGAAGCGTGCTCTTTCCGGAGCCGCTGGGGCCGATGATGGCGACGATCTGGCCACGCGCCACGGAAAGGTCGATACCTTTCAACACTTCCAGCTCGCCATAGGCTTTGCGGGCACCCTTCACTTCGACCATCGGCTTTGCGGTTTTGGGGCTGCTCATCGCGTGACCTCCACTTTTCTTTCAATGCGCCGCAGGCTGGCTTCCAGAACCAGATTGACCACGTAGTAAATGGCGGCGATGGTGATGTAGAATTCGAACGGGCTGAAGGTTTCGCTGATGGCAAGCTGCGCGCTGTGCACCAGTTCCGCAATGCCGATGATCGAAACCAGCGACGTATCCTTCAAAAGAACGATCATATTGTTGCCGATGGGCGGGATCGTATTGCGCACCGCCTGCGGGATGACAATGTAGCGCAAAGCCTGACCATGGCTGAAGCCGATGGAACGCGCGCCTTCCATCTGACCCGGATCGACCGCCACGATACCCGCACGGATGATATCGGCATTATAGACGGCAAAGTGGAGGCTAAGGCCGATGATGCCCGCGCCAAGTGCCGGAATATCGATACCGATCTGAACCAGCCCGAAATAGATCAGGAACAGCTGCAACAGAAGCGGCGTTCCCATGAACAGCCACATGAAGAGCCGCACCGGCCATGCGAGAATCTTGGGCGCGTAAAGCACCACCAGCGCAAAGATGATGCCGAGCACAAAGCTGAGGAAAGCCGACGCTATGGTCAGAACCAGCGTCCACCACAGTCCTGTCAAAAGCAGATCCGTATAGGGAGCGACGATGCTGAAATCGAGAGCTTGCATCCTGTCCTCCCTCACTGCGCCGCGAAGCGCTTGTCGAGAAGATCGACCCCGCGCGCCACGATATAGATGATGATCATGTAGAGAACAGCTGCAACACCGAAAATCTCGAACGGCTTGTAGGTGGAACCGATGAAACGCTGCGCTGTATAGGTCAGCTCAACCACTGAAATGGTGGAAACCAGCGCGGAGCCCTTCAGGAGCGCAATCGTGTTGACACCGAGAGGGCGGATCATCAGCCGGGCTGCCTGAGGTAGAACAACGAACCGCATCGTCTGCCCGCGCCCGAAACCGATAGAACGGGCGGCTTCCGCCTGGCCGCGATCAACGCTTTGAATTGCGCCGCGGATCGACTCCGACATATAGGCGCCGATATTCAACCCCAAACCGATGACGCCAGCGGCAAACGGTTCCAGATTGATGCCGATTTGCGGACCGCCGAAATAGAGAATGAAGAGTTGCACAAGGCAAGGTGTGCCACGAAAGACGCTCACATAAGCTGCCGCAAGCCATCGCAGGATGACCGAGCGGGATAGACGCCCGTTAACGAGGACCGCCGCGACGGCCAGACCCAACACCAGAGCCAGAGCAGAAATTTGGACAGTCACCAATGCCGCCTCCAGAAAAAACGGGAGGACGCGCAACATCAACGCAAAATCCATCGGAAAACTCCGGTCAATCGGTTCTCAACCGGCCCGGACATATGCCGGGCCGGGATGACGCATCAGCGAATATCGCTGCCAACCCATTGCATCGAGATCTTCTCATAGGTGCCGTCGGCCATGATCTCGTCGAGAGCCTTCTGCATTGCAGCCTTCAGCTCTGGATTGTTCTTGCGGATGGCGATGCCGATGGCGACGCTGCCGCCTTCAATATCGGGCGTATCGAGCCTACGCACCTTCTGTCCGGTTTCCTTGATCGCCACCATGACAGGGATGTTGTCAACGACGATTGCGTCGACACGACCGGCATTCAGTTCGAGCATCAGCTCCGGCAGGCCCTTATAGGTGCGAATGGTCCAGCCACCCTGCTCGCGCGCCCATTTTTCATGGGTTTCACCAAGCGTGACGCCTAGCGTCTTGTCTTTAAGATCATCGAGCTTGTGAACCGTAGAGTCTTCCTTCACGAAAACCGCGCGGCCCGCGTGATAGTACGGTCCAACAAAATCCACGGCCTTCTCGCGTTCCGGCGTAATCGTCATGGAGCCAACCACCGTGTCGAACTTGCCTGCTCGAAGACCCGCAACGATACCGTCCCATGCGGTGGTGATAAGCTGTGGCTTGAGCTGCATGCGTTCGGCAATCGCCGAACCGATGGAAGCGTCGAAGCCCACCACTTCATTCTTCTCATTGACGAAATTGAACGGCGGGTACTGGCCACTCATGGCGATCTTCAACTCGCCCGCTGCCTTGATCTTTTCAAGATCATCCGCCTGTGCAGGTGCAACCGCAAAGACTGTGGTGGCTGCAATCGCGGCTGCGGCAATGAAACCCGTGAATTTGTTAAACATGCTGTTCCCGACTTCCCTTTGTTTGTTTTTCTTGAGGCTTTTTGATGCCTTCCAATATTCATGATTGCTTTTATGGGTGCATTTCGCAAATAGATAATGGGAATGGATTGCATAGATTTCATGAATGGATGATGCCATGTCGTTACATCGCCCTGAACGCCTTGTCTGGGATCTGGACTGGAATCTTCTGCGCAGTTTTGTGGTAATCGCGGAGGTCAAAAGCATCACCCGCGCGGCAGAGCGTCTCAACCTCAAACAACCAAGCGTAAGCAATGCGTTGCGCCGATTGGAAGACCGCATCGGCCAGCGGCTGGTGGAGCGCGACGCAACCCATTTTGAACTGACGGACGTTGGCAAACTGCTTTACGAACAGAGCATTGAGGTCTTCGGCGCGATTTCACAGCTGCCGCAACTGGTGCGTGGCGTCGGTGACAATGTGACTGGCCATGTCACCATTTCTGTCGCCAGCCACATCATATCGCCGATCTTCGATCAGGCGCTCGCGCTGTTTCATGAACAGCATCCCAATGCGACACTGACGATCAACGTATCAGCCAGTACAGAAGTCGCGCGGCTTGTGCGCGAGAAGCGCGCTTCCTTCGGCCTTGGTCTGGTGAGCAATCGCGACCCCGCGCTCGACTACACCATGGTCTATCGCGAGTTCTTCGGGTTTTTCTGCGGGCCCCGGCACCGGATGTTCGGCCAGTCCGGGCTTGCCCTTGCCGATCTGAAAGGGGAACCATCGGTTTCGTTCCAGACCGATCACATTGCCGACGCGTTACGGCCTGTAGCCCTGTTGCGCAGCGAGGCGCGACTTTCACCGGATGTGGTCGGCACCTCGTCAAGCCTCGAAGAAGTCCGCCGGATGATCATCACCGGGCTTGGCATCGGTCCTCTTCCATTGCATGTCGCGCGACGCGAGATTGATGACGGTCTTCTCTGGCGTCTGCCGCCTTACGACAACCCGCCTGCCATCGATGTTTTTCTAATCCACAACCCTGAAGCCAATCTCAACAAGGCAGAAAAGGCCATGCTGGCCGGACTGAAATCTATCATTGCATCAACGCCCCTTGAGGAGCGCATCTACCAGGGTTGAGCCCCCCAAAGCCCCCAATCTTCACGGCTGCGCCAGCAACGTCTCATGATAGGCCCAGAACTCGTCTATGAAGCGCTGCGCCAGACTGTTATCGGGGCCATTACTGCGACGAATGACGAGAAACCCAGCATCGACGAAGCTCGTGAAAGGCCGGATCGCCACGCCGCGTCCGCGAAAATCGGTTGCCGACGACGGATCGATGATCGTTATGCCAACACCTTCGGCCACAAGCGTCAGCGCCGTGTGCGACAAGCGAGTCTCAATGGTGGCCGACCGTGGAATGCGCGCAAGCGCAACCTCGACGCGCATGGCAAACAGCGACCCCGGCTCCAGCGTGATCATACGTTCATCGGCGAGATCATCCGGTGAAACCTCCGGATAGTCTGCAAGACGATGCCCCAGCGGGACAGCGACAACCGCCGGTATCGCCCGGGTTTCAATATTGAAACCGGGCCGGTCGAGCGGACCATCGGCAAATCCGAGATCGACCTGACCAGATGCGACGGCCTCAACAACCATTGCCGAAGGAATACCGTTGAGAGAGGCGTGGATATTGGGTCGCTCCTTGAGAAAACGCGCAAGGAAGCGCGGCATGATCCCGTTTGCAAGCGCAGGCATGGCCGCTATCCGCAACATGCCCGCATTCTGACGGCTGATCTCGTCGGCGAAACTCCGGATGCGATTGAGCCCGACATAGGCCCGCTCCACCTCCTGCAACAGCGTCATGGCCGCCTGCGTAGGGATCAACTGGTTTCCGCGACGGTTGAAGAGCTTGAGTTTCGTGTCGATCTCAAAGTCGCGGATCAGGCGGCTCACGGCGGGCTGGGTGATCGACATCAGTTCCGCTGCAGCCGTCATTTTTCCAGTTAGCATGACGGTTCGGAACGCTTCGACCTGACGCAGGTTCATGTTTCACCATAATATTTGGTTATGCTTGAGGCTTCATTTCGAATTTGACTGTATTGAGCCCCGCTGTCAAACCACTCCCATAAACGTACCGGCGCGGTGAAAGCACCGGACATAAAAAGGGAACGAGGCAGTTGGGTGCGGTCAGCGCATATCTGGATTTGATGGGTTTTGCCGAAGACGGCTGGGGCTACGATATGCTCCGGGCCACCGGCATGACACTCGCGGTAGCCTTTTGCGGCTTTGCGGCAGGTGCGGTGTTCGGTATGATTGCCGCTGCCGCGTCATTTTCATCACAGCGCATTCTCAGAGTTGCGGCTGACGGCTATTCGACAGTGCTTCGCGGCATTCCCGATCTCCTGGTCATTTACCTGTTCTATTTCGGCAGCAGCGCCGTGTTGAGCCAGATTGGCGCGTTGTTCGGCGGGCAAGGTTTCGTCAGTGCGCCAATCTTCATCACCGGTGCACTGGCCATCGGTGTGGTATCGGGTGCTTATCAGGCCGAAGTTTATCGCGGCGCGGTGCTTGCACTCCCCAAAGGCGAGATCGAGGCTGCCAAGGCCTATGGCATGCCACCGCGTCTGCTGTTTCGCCGCATCATGGTTCCGCAGGCGGCACGCTTCGCCATTCCGGGAATCGGCAATGTGTGGCAGCTCGTCTTGAAAGAGTCGGCGCTGATTTCGGTCGTCGGACTGGTTGAGCTGATGCGTCAGGCGCAAATCGGCGCTGGATCAACCCGCAAGCCTTTCACCTTCTTTCTGACCGCCGGGCTGCTTTATCTCGTCATCACATTCATATCGGGCTTGCTGTTCAAGAATGCTGAAAAGCGCGCCATGCGCGGTATCCGGAGGGCGGTATGAGCTTTCTCGACCTGCCGTTCATGTTCGACAGTTTTGTTCAGCTATGCCGGGGTATTCCGCTGACGCTGCAACTGATGGCGCTATCAGTTATCAGCGGCGCCGTGCTGGCCACCATACTGGCCACGATGCGTCTGTCGGGCAATCTGGTACTGGACCTCATTGCGCGAGGTTATATCTTCGTGCTGCGCGGCACCCCGCTGCTCGTGCAACTCTACATCATCTATTACGGCCTCAGTCAGTTTCCAGAACTGCGCCGGAGCTTTCTCTGGCCGTTTTTGCGGGAACCCTATTGGTGCGCGGTACTGGCTCTTGCACTCAATACGGCTGCCTATAGTGCCGAAATCATTCGTGGCGGCGTTCTGTCGGTTGCGACCGGGCAGATCGAAGCGGCGCGCGCTTATGGCATGAGCGGCTTCACCCTCGTCCGTCGCATTCTGGCCCCACAAGCATTGCGACAGATGCTGCCCGCCTATTCGAACGAAGTAATCTTGATGGTGAAGTCCACCGCGCTGGCATCAACCATCACCATGATGGAGGTAACGGGGCTGGCGGCCAAGCTGATTTCCGCCACCTATCGCCCTGTCGAAGTCTTCATCTGTGCAGGCGCGATTTATCTCCTCCTGAACTTCGTAGTCACCAGAATCTTCAAACTGCTGGAATACCGCCTGTCGGCGGCCCAGCGTCAGCCTGTCATCGTGCATGCCGCCGGAGGAAACTCATAATGCAACGTTTCGAAACGCCTGCGGTCGAGATCAAGAACCTCGAGAAATGTTACGGCGCGCACAAGGTTCTGCATTCAGTTTCCTTGCAGGCCCACCAGGGTGAAGTCATCTCCATTCTGGGTGCATCAGGTTCCGGCAAATCCACACTGCTGCGCTGCATCAATATGCTGGAAGTGCCGGATGCAGGCAGTGTGGCTATTCACGGCGAGGCATACAAGCTCGACCAACAGCCCGGGCGCGCAGCTCGTCCGGCCGATGCGAAACAGGTTCAGCGGCTGCGCGGTCAGGCGACGATGGTGTTTCAGTCGTTCAATCTGTGGTCGCACCTGACTATCCTCGAAAATCTGATCGAAGCGCCTGTCCATGTGCAGAAGCGAAACCGGTCGGAGTGCATCGCCGAGGCTGAAGCACTGCTGGAGCGGGTCGGCATTGCCGACAAACGCAACTTCTATCCCGCGCATCTTTCTGGTGGCCAGCAGCAACGCGCCGCAATTGCCCGCGCGTTAGCGATGCGGCCGAAGATCATGCTGTTCGATGAACCAACCTCCGCGCTCGACCCCGAACTGGTGGCCGAGGTGTTGAAGGTCATGCGCGATCTGGCGGCAGAGGGGCGCACCATGCTGGTCGTGACCCACGAGATGGGCTTCGCCCGCGATGTTTCTAGCCGTGTCGTGTTTCTGCGTCAGGGCGTGATTGAAGAAGAAGGCACGCCCGACGAGGTTTTTGGCAACCCAAAAAGCGAACGGTTCCGGCAATTCATTTCCAAACAAAACGCGTGAACCGATCAATCAGTTTTCTAACAGAGGTGAACATATGAAACTGAAATTCGTCCTTTCCGTTCTCGGCGTTCTCGCCGTTGCCCCGACCGCGCATGCCGAAGATGTTGTGCGCATCGCGACCGAAGGTGCTTATGCGCCGTGGAATTTCTCCGGCCCGAACGGTGTGCTGGAAGGCTTCGAGATTGACCTCGTCAAAGACCTTTGCGAGCGCCTGAAAGCGAAATGCGAAATCACCGCTCAGAACTGGGACGGCATCATTCCATCGCTGACCGCTGGCAAGTATGACGCCATCATGGCGGGTATGAGCATCACGCCGAAGCGTGAGGAAGTGATTGCGTTTTCGTCGCCTTATGCGGCAGCCATCAACTCCTTCGCAGTCATGGATGACAGTGACCTCGCCGATCTGCCGGAAGGCGGCAAGCCGCTGAATGTCGATTCCGATGCGGCCAAGCCGGTGCTCGAGGAAATCGCCAAGAAAATCAACGGCAAGACCGTCGGCGTTCAGGGTTCCACAACCGCTTCTGCCTTCATGGAACAGTATTTCAAGGATGGCGCGGATGTGCGTGAGTACAAGACTGCCGAAGAACACAATTTCGACCTGACCAGCGGTCGTGTGGATGCGGTTGTCGCCAATGCCACAGTTCTTGCGGCTGCGCTGGAAAAGGACGACATGAAGGGCGCAAAGCTGGCTGGCCCGCTGTTTTCGGGCAAGGTCTTCGGCATGATCGGTGTCGGTCTGCGCAAGGAAGATACCGCCCTGAAAGGTCGCTTCGATACTGCCATTCAGGCCGCGATTGCCGACGGCACGGTGAAGAAGCTTTCCGAGAAGTGGTTCAAGGTGGACGTGAGCCCGCAAAACTGAGCCAACACTATCGGGCCTGACTCTCGTCAGGCCCAACACTGACGACGCTGTGACAACAGATTGATTTACGAATGCGCAGATTGCCGGACCAAAACATAATCATTATCGGAGCGGGACTGGTTGGCTCTGCCATCGCCTGGGGTCTCGCCCGATCTGGTCTGCGTCCAATGCTTCTCGATGGGGAAGACCTGTCCCTGCGCGCATCCCGTGCAAATTTCGCGCTCATCTGGGTACAGGGCAAAGGCGTAGGCGCACCACACTATGCCCGTTGGACAATGCAATCTGCGCACCTGTGGCCCGCTTTCGCAGATGAATTGCGGGATGTCACCGGGCTTGATGTGGCGTTGAAACAGACCGGTGCCTTTACCTTCTGCCTCGACGAACACGAGCTTCAAATGTTTGCCGAAGACGTCGATACCGTGGCGCGGCAACTTGGCAATGACGCCCCGGAACATGTTGTGCTCGACCATCAGGGAACGGCCAAAATGGTCCCCTCCATCGGCCGGGATGTGATCGGTTCGATCTATTCGCCGATGGACGGCGACGTGAATTCACTGCGCCTGTTTCGCGCCTTGCATACCGGCATGATCAACCTCGGCGCTTCCTACGAACCGCATTGTGAAGTCTCATCCATCACCCCGCAAAACGGCGGCTTTCTCCTGAGTGGCACATGGGGTGAAGTCTTCACCGAACGCGTCATTCTGGCTGCGGGCAACGGCAATGCAGAGCTTGCAAAGAGTGTCGGTCTCGATGCGCCGGTTGTACGCAGCAAAGGTCAAATTCTTGTAACGGAGAAATGCGCGCCCTTCTTCCCCTATACAGCGGCGACGCTGCGGCAGGCGGATGAAGGCGGCGTGATGATCGGCGACAGTCAGGAAACCCATACGGATCGGATCGCCACCAATCAGGATATCAGTGCAGTTCTGGCCAACAGAGCCGTGCGGACGTTCCCCCATCTGGCCGACGTCAATGTCATTCGCAGTTGGGCCGGATTTCGGGTCAAGACACCGGACGGCCTGCCTGTCTACGAACAATCCGAAAGTCACAAGGGCGCGTATGTCGTCATGTGCCATTCTGGCGTCACGCTTGCAGCCAACCACGCTCTGATCGTGGCTAAGGAAATAGCAGCCGATGTCAAACAACTTGCTGGTGATGCGTTCTCCGGCCGGAGGTTTCATGTCTCCTAAAATGTTCCTGAAAACTGAGACACCAGAGGAAACCGTGACGATCACATTCGATGCGCGCACCTTGACGGTGCCTGCCAATGTAACTGTCGCCGCAGCGCTGCTTGGAGAGGGTATCAACCGGCTCAGAAACAGCGTCGTTGGTGATCAGCCACGAGCGCCCTACTGCCTGATGGGTATCTGTTTTGAATGTCTGGTCACCATTGATGGTGTTCAGAACCGCCAAGCCTGTATGACGCCCGTTGTCGATGGAATGGTCATTTCTTCGCAGACCGGCGCACGTCGGGTGGAACCATGACCACCATGCTCAAGAGAATTTCCGATATCCATGCGCTCGACGCGGCCTATGATCTCGCCATTATCGGCGCCGGACCGGCGGGCATGTCGGCAGCGGCGGAGGCAAGCGCCGCTGGCGCTAACGTTGTCCTGTTCGACGAGAACCCCGTCGCTGGCGGCCAGATTTACCGTGGCATTGAACACAATACGACTGCCCGCAGACCGTTTCTCGGCACCGACTACTGGCGAGGCAAAGAAGTCCTGCAAGCATTTATCGCCAGCAATGCCACCTATGTGCCACAGGCTCTCGTCTGGAGTGTGGAACCACAGGATGGCGACAACAACGGCGTTGATCTGCGCGTATCGGTAAGCGGCAAGAGCGGGATTGTTTCAGCGCGCCGCGTGATCTTCGCGACTGGCGCGATGGAGCGCCCGATGCCTGTCAGGGGCTGGACTTTGCCGGGTGTAATGACCGTTGGCGCGGCACAGATTGCACTGAAGACTTCCGGCCTCCTGCCCAACGGACGTGTGGTTCTGGCAGGAACCGGTCCGCTCCTCTACATGTTCGCCGCGCAGCTGTTGCAGGCGGGCGGCAAGGTTGCTGCTCTGCTCGATACGACGCCCGGCGCAAATTACGCGAAAGCTGCATCGAACCTGCCTTCATTCCTTTTCTCGCCCTATTCCTTGAAGGGGCTTTCCCTGCTTTTGAAGGTGCGCAAGTCGGTGCCGGTTTATTCCGGTGTCACCGAAATAGCCATTGAAGGAAAAGACGAAGCCGAAGCGATCTGCTTTTCGGCCAAAGGCAAGACTCACAGGCTTGCTGTCGATAGCGTGTTCCTGCATCAGGGTGTGATCCCCAACAACAATCTCGCCAATGCTTCGGGCTGCACGCTCGTGTGGAACGACGGCCAGAAATGTTTCCAACCACAACTCGACGACAATGGTCGTTCGTCTGTTCCGTCCATCTATATTGCTGGTGACGGCAGCGGCATCGGCGGTGCATTGGTTGCCGAGCACAGCGGACGTGTCGCAGCGCTCGCAGCCTGTCGGGATATCTTTCCGGCATTGGCCACAACGTTGAGTTCGAAAATCGCAAAGCTGCATGCGCAAGCGCGGCGCTTCGAGCGTGGTCGATCCTTTATCGATGCGCTCTACCTGCCTGCACAGGCATTTCGCGCACCGGCGGCCAGAGACACGATTGTCTGCCGTTGCGAGGAAGTGACCGCAGGCGCAATCCGCGACGCGGCGGCCTGTAACATCGCCGGCCCGAACCAGCTGAAAACCATGTTCCGCTGCGGCATGGGGCCTTGTCAGGGTCGTTTGTGCAGTTCCACAGTCACGGAAATTCTGGCCGAGGTGCAAAACCGCGCGCCGGAAACAGTCGGCTTCTATCGTCTGCGTGCGCCGGTGAAACCGGTGCCGCTCAGCGAAATCGCAGCACTCCCTCAAACCCCCGATGCTGTTTTCGCCGTTACTGGCGAGCAACCGGACAATTCCCCAACCATCTGAAAGGATTAAACTATGGCTGAGCGTTTCATTCAGACGCCGATCATGCATCGCGTCGTCGAGCACAATGGCATTGTCTATGTAGGCGGAACCACCTGTGATGACGAAAGCCTGGATATGGCCGGGCAGACCCGCGAAATCCTCGCCAAGCTCGACAGCTATCTGGCGCAGGCAGGCACGGACAAGACCAAGCTTCTGGCAGCCACCATCTTCGTAACGGATCTCAACAAGAAGCCTGAAATGGATAAGGTCTGGAAGGAATGGATCGATCCTTCGCTGCTGCCAACCCGTGCAACCGTTGGTGTTGCAGATCTCGGCGGCGACACGCTGATTGAGATCGTGGTTTCCGCTTATAAATAAGCGACCTTAAAAGCCTCGTTAGCTTTTAAAAAAGAAGCCGTCGACTGGATGACAGTCGGCGGTTTTTCTCCATCCAAGAGCTATAGCCTTTGGCAGCTATTGTTATAGACGGGCATTAGTACGTTAAATGCCAAAGTTCATATTCTTATTATTGGTTGTATATTGAAATAATTATTTATCTATTCGGCCCATTGAAATGCTACAATCCAGGTTAATGTATTTAATTAAAATTTGATATTAAATATTCATAAAATGAATCTACATATTTATTTAACAGACTATACCTAAGATTCTGTGTGACTTTTCCGATATTCGCAAATCTCGCATTCTCAGCGAAGCGGCGACTAAGTTTTCGAAGGGGTATTTGAAAATACCAAACCCTTTTAAGCGTAAAGGACATAGCAATCACCTCGACAACCCGCGATGTTAACAGGGCCAAAGAACCCGTTCGTTCCAATTTCTATTTCCGTTCGTGAATGAGCGCTTCTGTTGCGCATTCCAACTTACTTCGGATGAATTGCCAATCAAAACAGAAGGTCTACATGTGGTATTAATCGCATCCGCTTAATCGAAGAGCTTTGCGTCCGTTACAGTCCGGCAACTATAGAGCACAAGGCTGTCAGCCGGAATGTGATTTGCGGCGGCCCCCACAACCGACTGCAGCAATGCCTTTAAACTACGGCGAGTGCGAAGCGACTTCCGCTTCTCGAATAGGCTTCTAATGAGCAAACTATCCGCTTTTCACCCCTTCCCGCTCGTTACTAGTATGAAAAGCGAAACGACCGCTTTCAGCAAACTTTTCGACAGCTCGAACGTCCGACATGAGGTCGCAAAGCGGTCACGTGCGGATCTGATTGCCAGTTAAGATTCAGCGGTTCCATCTTGTCAAAAGCACTATCCCCTTGCCTCACACTGAATAAGAGCCGAAAAATTATAGTTTTGCTCGTGTCTCTAGCCTCCTGGGCCATGGGGCGTACCATATGTTATGGAACAATAAGATTCCTATTTGTATAGTCTAAACCTAACGAGTTAGCCGATGCTTGGCAGCTTTGTCAGAACCTAACGCGAAGTCCGAGCGTGCCCTTCAGACCGTAGCTATCACCGAAGTTTTGCATACTGGTGGTCACCAGACCTTCTCCGTAGACCGAGTATTTGTCATCTTCCCAATTTCGTGAAAAACCAAGCCCCAGACCGCCCCAGAAACGGTCGTCGCGGTTGATCAGAGTGGTTTCGGCCACATTGACGCGTCTGTCACCGAGGAACTCATAATAAAGATTGGCTATACCATAGCCATGAAGACGATTGACGAAACCGTCATCATCAACCCAGGCACGTTCGCGGTCCACCGAAAGTCCCAGTCGTCCGCGCAGGCTGTTGGCCCGATCAAGCGAAACTGGAGCGCCAAATGTGTCGGTGAAATTATCAAACTCAACCGACGAGTAAACCAGTTGCGCTTGCGGCGTTAGTGTCCAATCCTCATTCCGCTGTAGGCGTTTACCGGTTTCAATTGACAAAGCGTAACCGAAACCGTCATTGCCATCAGTCAGTGATCGGTTGGCAAGCAAGGAGGATAGATCGCTGTCGAACCAGCTAGCCTCGCCCTGCGCGTCGATATAGAAACCTTCGTTTCCATACCAGGTCAGCGTTGCACCAAGACCGTATGCTTCGGTATCGATCTTACCGTCACCATAGAAAGATGAAACTCTGCTGCGACCATGACCGTAATGAGCAGTGATACCACCGATCAGCTTTCCGTCTTCATCGTCATGCAGAAGACCATCAATGCCGGCCTGCAACTTGAAAATATCGATCTTCGAACGTGCATTGGTGGTGGAGCGATCCGGGTCGATGCTTCCATGGAAGCCAACGACACGGCCCCATACGCCGTTTTCCTGAATGATGCTATCGTTTTCCGGCGATGGGGGAAGCTCGGTGCCGGGGCCGTCGCCTTGTGCGATTTGCAGAGCACCCGGCCCACTCCAGTAGCGATTGCCAACGCGTTGTTGAAGGGTTGGCATTTCCATTAATCCGAGAAGCGCACGGGAGTAGGCCTCATAGGTCGGATCGCCAGCTTGATAAACCGGTTCCGGCTCTGGTCCCGGGCCGGGGCCAGGCTCGTCTTTGAGCTTTGAGCGCAGGTACCAGTTGCCGTCCTGAGGCGTCGTGACGCCGTTTTTCCAAAGGGAATAGACATAAGCGCCACCGACAACCACCTGTTGGCCTTCTAGCTCGTAATCGCCGATCAGGGAAAAGTCGCCATTTGACTGGCCATCCACCTGTACGACGAGAATGCCGTTTTCCTGCGTTAAGGCGCCGGGACCGCCTGTATTGCGCACGCGCAGGAATGAATTGCCGGCGGTGTCGTTTGTGACGTGCAAAATATCGGACGGTGCATTGTCCGCCTCAAGCCAGGTGTTCAGCGCAAGTGTTCCGTTGGCGCCGGTATAATCGCCAACCGTCAGGGTTTTGTAGCTGGCGAGGTTTTCCAGATTGCCAGTCGGAGCGGTATAATCGATGACGCTTGCCGCATTAAGCAAGGTGGTGAGGTTGGAACTGCCCGTCATCGTCCACTGACTGTTGGCGAGCGTGACATTGGATGTACTGCCAGTTTCCGTTACGGCGGCACCGGTCAGTGTCGAACCGGAAATGTCAATATTGGCGATGGCGGGTGTATTATCCAGCCTTGGCTCGACAAGAAGCGGCAAAAGGCCGTCTGCTGGTGAAAGGCCGGGCGTGGTACCGGTATCGGGATCGGGTTCGTCTCCAATGACCGCATTTGGAGCCGCTGGCAAGCCAACTCGATTGACTGCGACGTCGCTAAAGCCTGAACTGCTGAACCCACTGACCTCCAGCCAGTTGACGGCGCCTGCAACTGTTGCACCGCTGATCGTAACGTCAGCATTGCCGCCTGCGACCGCCACTGTTCCTGCGTCCCCACTTTGAAGCGACCCGCCCGTAATGGTGGCTGTTTGAGCCAGGGTCACATCATCGCTTGTCAGCAGGAGAGTGTGAGCGCCTGTTGCGAGTGTCGTGACCGGTGTGGCGATAGCGTCGATGCGCGCTCCGTCCGCAACGACCAAACCATGCGACCCCGCTCCCAATGTTTGAACGGTGCTGTTGTTGAGCGTAATGGATGATCCAATACCTTCAGCGAAAAGGCCTGCTGAGCCCGTTCCTTCTGTTTTGATCTGCGTCCCGTCAAAGCTCAAATGAGACGCATAATTCGCATTACCAGTGGGATTCCACGCGACAGCGCCTTCCGAAAGCGCGCCGTGGGTAACAATGCTACCGCCCATCATTTGAAGACGGGATCCGCCGGCCTGACAGGCTGTTGAGGTCGTATAGTTGCACGTGACCTGATAGCCATAGGCGAGAATACCGGCAGATGTCAGTCCTGATGTTTCAATATGACCGCCCTCAATCCGGGCGAGAACGTCGTCCGGCGTCACGCCATTGCTATCGGTTTGAAGATTGTTGTTATAGACGCGCAGACCATTGGAATTATCGCCGGTCGTGGTCAGCTGTACCTGTTTGCCGAAATAGGCTTGTGTGTTGTTTGCAATATAAGCCGCATCGGAATTATCGCCAGAAGTCGTAATGGTTGCCTGGCCCGATAAATTGACCACCGCAAGCTTTGGCGCATAAGTTGAACCGGCGCCTGTGTATCCGGAAGCATAAAGACCGTGATTATAGGCATTACGCGTCGTGACGGAAATTGTCGAACCTAAGGCTGCTGACAAAGTGGATGCACCCGCTACGAAGGCGTCGCTGCGGATGCGCAAGCCTGCGTTCTGACCATCAGTCGAAGCAAGATTGGCGACATTCATGTCAACGGTTAGGATAGAGCCCGCATCCATATTGAGTTGCGCACCTTGACCGATTTCAACGGCAGCGAAGTTCTTGGATGCGGGCGACGGATTGCTCAGGTCAATGTCGGTTACGGAATTCCCCTTCAGTGTGAGAACCGTTGAGGCCTGCCCTTCCGTTGAGGAGCCCGAACCTATCGACAGCCCACTACCGCCAAGGCCCGAATATTTATACATAGCAACACCGGTACCGGTATCGTCGCCAAATGTTGCCTTTGCACCCTGGAGACGAAAGCCCGCTGTTGAACCAAGGCCCGCTGTGGTTTGCGACGTTTCGAATGTTCCGCCTGCAGCAAGTGAGAACACAGCCGTTGGCGAGTTTATCGTCACGACATTCTGATTGGTCGGTGCTTGTGCTCGCAACGTTGCGCCTGCCCCAATATTAAACTCGCTACCGGCACGGCTGGTCATGTTTATCGCGGATTGCCCGGACGTAATGGTTGTCGTCCCGCCCGTGAAATTCAGCTGCTGATCAGTTCCAAGAGAAAATGTTATGCCCTGCCCGTTGGAAACAATGTTCGTATCTGCGCCAAAATTTACACTGGAGCCGACCTGCGAAAAGCCAATGCCGACCTGATTAGACGTGTTCTGTGCGGTGATTGTTACGACACTGCCGGCAAGACCGGGGCTGACATTGAGAACAGAACTGGCAACCGTATCTCGAACAGCTGCAAACGTTGTGCCGACACCCGTTACACTATCGCCACCCAAAAGCGTAAACGGATTGTTGGCAGAATTGATAACGATGAACCCGTAGTCCGCAGCCTTGGCCGAGCTTGCCGCAAGAATTGCCAGAGTTGCTGTGCATGCAAGCCAACGAGTTCTCGACATGCGCTCTTCTCCTCGATCCCCGACAGCATCATCGGTCTTTTCGGAAGCATTTTGCCTTAAATCAAAGACATCCTCCATATAACGTTCCGAATTTTCAAGATTTTTTTCTTAAGAACAGAACGATTTGTTCTATATTTTTATAAAATACACAATATGCACCATTTTGATGCATCTCACTCACTCCGTTAACCACCCTATTTTTTTAGCACACGAGATTGTATCTCATTGCTTCCAACAAATTGACCTTTTTAGCTCGTGAAGATTCCTCTATTCTCCCCTAAGCCAAATTGATGCTGTTGGTCGCCCAATTCGACTGAAACTGACTGCCAGACAAAAGGTGCCAAATTCTAACGACCGAAATGGGGCCGGGAGCGGACTGGCGGGTCTTGGCAACTAGCTCACCAACCCGGACATCCGTCATAACAGTTTTTGCTGTAGCTTTCGGCCCATCGCGGACCGTCGCGACCGGTGCCGCGAATGGCTGTGGTTTATAAACCCTCCACCTGAATTCCATTCTCCGCCAGCCAATCTGGGAAATGCTGCTCCAGTTTGATCCAGAAGTTTGCGGAATGATCTGGGTGATGAGCATGTGTCAATTAATGCACCACAACGTACTGGGCAATGCGTGGAGGCAAAAGTACGGCTTTCCAGTGAAACGATACGCGACCGTCGGAACCGAAAGAACCCCATCTGAAGCCAAGGTCTTGAACCTTAACCTCTCGCACGGTCACTCCCATGCGGGTATTGCCAAGTTGTTTGATCGGCGGGTTGCAGCTTTCAGTTCGGCATGAAGATGCCTTGCTCATTACCCCGGCTGAAGGGGTTTCGCTTTCCGCGTGAAATCGTCGCCTATGCGGTCTGGGCTTATCACCGCTTTGCCCTGAGCACGGCCGATGTGGAGGATCTGCTCGCCGAGCGCAGGGTTATCGTCAGCCGGGAAACTGTTCGGCTCTGGGTCAACCGCTTTGGTCGTCATTTTGCCGATTGCATCCGCAGGGACCGGCCAAAACCCAAAGACAAGTGGCGCATGGATGAGGCCGTCATTACGATTGGCGGCAGGAAGTTCTGGCTCTGGCGCGCCATCGATGCCAATGGCGATGTTCTCGATATCCTGGTTCAGGCTCGCCGCGACAGCAGGGCTGCCAGGCGCTTCTTCTCCAGGCTGGTCAGGTAGTTTGGTCAGCCGCGGGTGGTCGTGACGGACAAACTGGGCAGCTACGTGGAGCCGATCCAGGCCATCGCTCCGGATGCCGATCACCGGGCGCACAAGGGGCTGAACAACCGAATTGAAAATTCCCACCGGCAGACCCGAAAACGCGAGAAGATCATGGGTCGGTTCAAGTCGACACGACAGGCACAGCGCTTCCTGTCGGCCCACGATCAAATCAACACGATCTTTCGTCCCCGCCGCTACACTCTGACCGCCATTTCATACCGCCATGCACGGGCTGATGCGTTCAGCCTGTGGGCGCAGTATGCCGCTGAAATGACAGTCTGAAACTGGCGACACGGCGTCGATAGCGCCCAACGCCAAACAACTTGGCAATGCCTAATTTAGCCACGATTGTGAAAATGTGATAGGAATGCCTGTGTCGCGGGCTGTTGTGGATTGTCGATCATGTCACGCGCCGCCCCCTGCTCGACGATCACGCCGTCGCGCATGAACACGACACGGTCGGCCACATCGCGGGCAAAGGCAATTTCATGCGTAACGATAATCATCGTCATGCCTTCGGCCGCCAGATCCCGCATAACCTGCAAAACTTCCGCGACCAGTTCAGGATCGAGCGCCGACGTGGCCTCGTCGAACAGCATCACGCTTGGTTCCATTGCCAAGGCGCGGGCGATGGCGACGCGCTGCTTTTGGCCACCGGAAAGCCTGGAAGGAAACTCGCCCGCTTTTTCGGCAAGCCCCACTTTACCCAGCAGCTTGCGCGCTAATGCTTCCGCATCACGCTTTGGCATCTTCTTGACGGTGACGGGACCTTCCATAACGTTCTGCAGAACCGTCATATGCGGGAACAAATTGAAATGCTGGAAGACCATACCGGTCTTCCGGCGAAAATCCGCCTGCTGGCGCGTGTTGGGAAGTTTTTTTCCTGGACCGAATTCAAATGCATCCGCACCGACCCGCAAAGCACCACCATCTGGCGTATTCAGCAGATTGATGCAGCGCAGCAATGTGGACTTACCTGACCCTGACGGTCCGATCAGCGACACAACTTCTCCCTGACCGATGGTCATTGTGATATCGCGGAGAACTGTCAACGTGCCAAAGCTCTTGCTCAAGCCCTTGACTTCAATCTTGACGTTACCGGCTTCCAGTTTTGACGTGGTCATCAATCAATCCCCTTTTGCCAGTTTGTTTTCGGTACGCTTGACGACAGCTGTCAGAGGCACCAGCACCACAAAATAGATGACGGCAATCGTCGTATAAATTTCGAGCGGGCGATAAGTTTCGGTCGCCGCAACCTGCCCCATATAAAGCAGGTCCGGAACGGTGAGTACGGAGACAAGCGAGGTGTTCTTAAACTGGATGATCGATTGATTCATCAATGGCGGGATCATGCGCTTGAAAGCTTGCGGCAACACGATGCGACGCATCACCTGGATCGGGCGCATCCCCAGCGCCTGTCCGGCTTCTGACTGGCCGCTATCTATGGAAATAATACCGCCGCGAATGACTTCGGCGTAGAACGAACCGCCATAAAGCGACAGGGTCAAAATTGCGGCTGTGGTCGCCGACATTTCAATCCCGACCAGCATGGGCAGGGCGTAGTAGACCCAGAGCAACTGCACCAGCAATGGCGTACAGCGAAAAACTTCAATATAGAACCAAGAAATACTGCGTAGAACGCGCCATCTGGAAAGCTGCGCCAGACCTGCGACCAGACCTGCCAACAACCCTAGCACGATGACGGCCAGCGTGAGCAGGACCGTTATCATCGTGCCTTGTGCAAACAGCCAGCGATAGTTCCATATTACACCAAAGTCCCAATCGTACATGGCCATATTCCTGTATGGAAAGAAGCACACAGCGGTGGGGCATTACTCAGATGCGCGCAGCGTGCGATAGAATGACTGGACCGGAAGCTTCCCGACCCTCAGCCGTTTAAAAGCGAACGAAGCGCGCCGGACTGCATAGGCTGTCCGACGCTTGCGAGCACGATTTTAGAACGTGACGCCTTCGGGAATGTCGCTGATCGACAGATCGACCGCCGCAAGACTATCCAGCACTGCGGTGCGGATTAGCCCCATGTATTTGGCATAGGTGATCCAGTTGTCGAGGAAGTCGCGAAGCGTTTTGTCTTTTTCACGCCGAATGCAGGCATTCGACGTCGAGCCGAACAAGGGCTGCGGCACAACCACACTGCCGATTTTCGGATCGCGCTTTACTGCACGCACCGCACCCATCCAGAACAGGCACTGGGCGTCAATACGACCGGAACGCAGCGCCATGCTGGCATCATCCAGCGTCTTGAAACGCGAGATCTGGGCATTCGGGCACATGCGGGTGAGAATCTGATCATGTGCGGAGCCAACATCCACGCCGAGCTTGGCTTCAGGCTTATTCATATCTTCCCACGTCTTGGGTTCATAGCCAGGTTTGGCGATGACCACGAGCGCTGACTCGTAGACCGTCGTGGTAAAATCAACCACCAACGCGCGCGCTGGAGTCAGGTTCATGCCGAACATGACGTCAACCTTGTTGGCCTGCAAGTCCATGATCGCGTTGCCCCATTGGGTTTCCACGATTTCCAGTTCGACACCCATATCCTGTGCAAGCGCGCGGCCCATTGCGATGAACTGGCCGCTCCATTCACCCGAGGCGACGTTCTTCATCGTCCAGGGCGCACCCGTCGCGACCGCACCGATGCGCAGTTTCTTGGTGCGCATGATCTTATCCCAGGTGCTCTCATCGCTGGACTGCGCCAGAGCGGGCTTGGACAAGCTGGATGCAGCGGCGGCGGCGCCAATTCCAACGAGGCCAGCAAAATTACGTCTATTAACCATCTGTTCCCTCCATTATTTGGCCCGTTTGAAACTCCCGGGCTCAGAGCTAGTGCCGATTTGGCAAATTGGTTATGTCGCCGCGTGCGGAAGAAGCACGCCGGGGTTCATCGTGTTATGCGGATCGAAAAGAGTGCGCACCTGCTGCATGGCACGCAACTGAACGGGATTACTCAAGCGGTCAATTTCGCTGGTAAGCTTACGACCGATGCCATGTTCGGCACTGATCGTTCCCTCGAATTGCATGGCGACATCGTGAAACACCTGTTCAACTTCGAGCGCGAACACGTCGCCCTGATCGCCGGATGGCACATCCGAACGCTGGAACATCATCGTGTAATGAACATTGCCATCGCCAAGGTGGCATACGACCATCGGCACCGCATGCGGCCATTTTTTGGCTGCAACAATATCCGCCGCTTCGATAAAGGCAGGCACATCGGAAACCCGCACGCAAATATCGTGCACGATACCCACACCTTCCTTCTTGTTCGCTTCTGAAACCGAATGGCGGACGTGCCAGATATCCTGCGCCTGCCCCTCGGATTGAGCGATGACTGCATCCTGGACCAGCCCAGCCTCCAACCCCCGCTCCAGAACGTCGCTCAGAACGGCATCGAGATCTGCACTTGCCGAGCTGCTGCCCAGTTCCACCATCAACGACCATTCAGGCACGCTGGCGAATGGAATTTTTACCCGTTCGACATGACGCACGACGAGCGCATATTGCGACCGCGATACAAGTTCGAAAGCTTCGATCGTATCGCCTGCCATATCGCGGAACATGGCGAGCAGCGCCGTCGCATCGGACGGCGCAGCGCAGGCTATCCATGCATGAGCGCGGCTACGCAAAGGCGGATGCAGACGCAGGGTCGCGCCAGTCACAATGCCCAATGTGCCTTCCGCACCGATGAACAACTGCCGAAGTTGATAACCGGTATTGTTCTTCTTGAGACCCTTGAGATCTGACAAGATTGAGCCATCCGCTAGGACAACTTCAAGACCGGCAACGAGATCACGCATCGGGCCATAGCGGACCACACCGGTACCACCGGCATTGGTGGAGATCAGCCCGCCAATTTGCGCGGAGCCGTCGCTTCCCAGATAAAGCGGGAAACGGCGATCCTGCGCTTCTGCAAGGTCATGCAGATTTGCCAGGATCACGCCAGCATCCACTGTAGCCAGATTGCTGATCCGGTCGATATCACGGACACGGCTCATGCGCTTCAAAGACAGAACGATACCCGGCTTTGCGGCATCGTCGGCCTCAGGCACCGCGCCGAAACAAAGACCAGTGTTTCCGCCCTGTGGGAAGATCGGCTCGTTATGAGCAGCCGCAAGCTTGACGACCTCGGCAACAGCATCCGTAGATGCAGGCAGGACTACGCATCTGGCATGGCCGGTCTTTCGGCCTCGCCAATCCTGAAGATAGGGCAGCATGTCGTTCTGATCAGTAATCAGCCCGACATCGCCAACGATTTTACGAAGCTCTTCGATCATCGCTCAACAGGTCAGGCGAGTGCGTTACTTTTGGCCAGTTCGGCAGCCGCAACCAGACGGCTCATCGTTTCGGCTGCCGGGGCTTCCAGCGGCTTGCGCGACGGGCCGACAGGGCGCCCTGCCAGTTCCATGAAGACCTTCAATGGCCCCGGATTGGTTTCCGAGTAAATCGCATCGGTCACAGCATCAATCTTGCTCTGCAGGGCGAGCGCTTCCTTGAGCTTGCCGTTCCGGCTCAACTCCATAATTTCCAGCCAGATTTTCGGATAGATCGTCGCCGATGCAAGCACGCCGCCCACGGCGCCGATAGCCATATGCGTTGCGAATAGAGGCTCCTCCCCACTCAATACGGCCAGCTTGTCACCTGCTAGTTTGACGGTGCGAATGAATTCCGGCATGTCATAATGCGAGAACTTGATACCAATAGCCGTGCCGTCTTCGGCCAGCTCGGCGATGCTTTCAGGACTGATGCTGACACCGGTGCGGCGCGGAATTTGGTAGAGAAGAATTGGAAGATCAACGGCATTTCTGTAGGAACGGAAATAGTCGCGCATTCCTTCCTGGCTCGGCGGCGCATAATAGGGCGTCACCACCATCACGGCTGCCGCGCCTGCCGCGAGGAAATCCTTACCGGTTTCGACGGCATCTTCGTAACCCGGATTGAGAACACCGGGAATGACCGGCTTGCCATTCGCGGCAGCGACACAGGTTTCCACCACCGCACGGCGCTCATCGCGCGACAGCGCCGGAAACTCACCCGTACCACCAATAGGCACGACACCCGACGCACCTGCATCCAGCTGGAAGCGGACAAGCTCGGCTAAAGCCGCATGGTCCACATCGCCGTCCTTGCTGAGTGGCGTGACAATCGCAGTGTAGAGTCCGCGGATTTGGCTTTGGTCTAGCATGCTGGTTCCACCTCATTGTGCGTTGCAGAAAGTGCGCAGGCACTGGTCGATCTGCAACAAAATTACATTTTCCAGATTAAAACGACACAATTGTTCAGCTGTCAAGCAATTGATGGAAAAATTATATGATACGATAAAAATATGATATTAAGGGAAAAATTGACTTTGATAGTTGTTCTCGGTAGTTTATAGGACGAGCGAACACATTGGCCGTAATGGATTTTTTCAACGTTATGTCATCACTTAAAGATCAAGCAGTCGGGGATATTCGAGTGGTTGGCTCCACATCGGGAGCAATGATCCAGGAATCCATCCTGCAAAGCGCCACCGCCTTGAAACCAAAGAGCGGATCCTTCAGTCTGGATGAAGTCGGCAATCGTTTGCACTCCATTCGCAAAGGCCGTGGGCTGACACTTCAGGAAGCCTCGCGACTAACCGGCGTTTCAACCTCTGCTTTTTCAAAAATCGAACGAGGCGAACTCTCGCCAACAATTGGCACCTTGCAGCGGATTTCTGAGGGCCTCGACCTTGAAATCACGAGCCTGCTCAATGGGGAGCCAATCCCGCAAATACTTGCCCGGCGCAGTGTCAACCTGACCGGCGAAGGTCGGCGTCACGATACCAACACATGCGATAACCAGCTGTTGTCTGCCGATCTGCGCGGTAAAAGAATGTTGCCAATCCGCACGCGTATCACCGCTCGCTCCATTGAAGAATATGGCGAGTGGGCACGCTCCGATAGCGAAATATTTCTCTACATTCTCAGCGGCACCATCGTAATGCACAGCCATGCCTACGAGCCGCTACGTCTGACTGCCGGTGAATCCGTCTATTACGACGCCAATATCGATCATCTGTGGGTTTCAGAAGGCGACGACGATGCTGAAGTTCTTTGGATGATAGCCAGCAGATAGATCATGAATAGCTTGTTGAATGCTGCGGAATATCGCGAGGCTGCGCGCAGGTTTTTGCCAAAGGGCCTTTTCGAATATATCGACCGGGGCACAGAGGACGAGCTGGCGCTCGGCAATCTTCGTCAGGACCTCGACCGTATCCGGCTTGAGCCGAGAGTTCTGAGGGGAACAACGGAACCGGACCTCTCAACCACACTTCTTGGCAAAAAATATTCCACACCCATCGTTATTGCCCCCACCGCTCTTGCGGGCATGCTTGCCTATCAAGGCGAAGGGCTATTGGCACGCGCCGGAGCGGCAACGGGGATTCCTTATTGCGCAGCGACACAAGCGATCTCATCCATCGGAGAGATAAGATCCGCATCAGCGGAGGCCGACCTATGGTTTCAACTCTATGTCTGGAAGAACCGGGAACTGACGCGACAACTCCTCGCGCGCGCCAAGGATCAAGGTATTGACACGCTTGTCGTTACAACGGATACGCCCGTCGGCCCGAAACGTGAATATAATCAGCGCAATCGGTTTGCGGTGCCTTTCAAGGTTACGTTGAAGGGAACTACCGATGTTGCACTGCATCCTCGCTGGTTTGCCTCAGTTATGTTGCGCTATCTGCTAACATCAGGAATGCCAACTTATGGCAATTACCCGCTGGAGTTTCGCGGTTCACTGACGCGCGCGGCGATACAGAAAGATGTTGCTCTGGAGAGCAATCTCAACTGGGACGATATCGACCAATTGCGCAGCTGGTGGGGCGGTAAACTGATCCTGAAGGGCATTCTAAGCCCCGAAGATGCAGAGCAAGCGGTCAAGACCGGTATAGACGGGTTGGTCATTTCCGCCCATGGTGGTCGCAATCTGGACATCGCACCGACCCCGGTGCAAGTCCTGCCCTCAATCCGTCAGGCTGTCGGCAACAGACTGCAATTGTTGGCCGATAGTGGCGTCATGCGCGGTACGGATATTTTGAAGTTAATCGCTTTGGGTGCCGATGGCGTTATGATTGGTCGCCTGCCTTTATGGGGTTTGGCCTCCGGCGGTGAGCAGGGCGCAAAAGCCTTGTTCGACATGCTTCTTCAGGAAATGAGATTAGCAATGATCATGCTTGGCACGCAAACGCTGGATGATCTGCGCGCACTTCGGCAGCTCTAAGAGTGTATTGATCAAGTTCATTTAGAGTTGACATTAAAGAACATTTAACGGTCTCTGCGGGTACAATGCATCTGTTTTCAGATTGCCAGTCAGTAATTCGCTAGTGTTAAGGAACATCCCCTTGCGATGCGGATATCAGGCCGTCATTGAATTTCGGTACCCTTAAAATGCGCGCGTATTCTATCCAACTGACCAATTATCACGGCTATTCCGAAACAAATAGAACCAAGCCCAAATGATAACGTCCCAAGTATCAGTCGCTGAATTGATGACGCTTCAACAATGAACAATAACCCAATCATAATCTGAGCCAACCCAAGAATGAAAACAACGATCTTCATTCTTTATAATCCGACCGTAATGGGTAGATATTGAACAGTGACGATATCAAACCAGCAAGTATAGCCATGCCCATCATTTAACCGCAGCGCAATCGAATTTTATGGCGTCAATCTCACCTGAGGCAACATTATATTCGCTTACCTGAAGAAATGAACACATGTAAATTTTTTCTTCATTCTGCAGAAACACATAGTTTCCTGTTGATGTCTTTATTTCATATCCATTTTCAACAAGATCGAGAATGGTTGGCTTACGTTCAGCAAGGACTGCGGAAGTTAGCGCCAGGATGACGGCGGCTGTACTGAACAAGATTTTCATTTTACTCCCATATAATACACGAGGCGAAACGGTCTCTTAAGTTGACTAATAAGAAAGCTAAAACTTTCCTGGATTCTAAACAACCAAAAACCGCTCATATTGAGCTTCCTCCCTCCGCAATGCATGGCTTGCTGGGCTACCGCAGATCAACACTTTTTAACGTTCTTCTTCACACGAGCTTCTGCTTATACTCGTGGACTAAAGTGTGGTGTACGGATTACCGCCTTTTTGCCGATAGACCGCAGAACAGTCTTCAACTTCGACAGTCCGGCTCGATAGAGAGTGTGGTTGACGAATGAAATTTCGAATACTTAAACTGGATACGATGAGCCGGCAACGAGATATTCACCAAGTGATATCCTTACGACGCTGTCGGTTCGTCACTTCAATTCAGCCCGTCACTGATGTTGTGGGACAAATCACGTCAGTCTCCATCACGGTCAATAAACCTTAGCTCCATAGGTTCAGTGGTTCATATTATTTATAGATAGAACCACCATCGCCCTTTGCCACTCCTTTCCATGGGCAGTTCGTCTCAAAATGATCGCTATGGCAGTGGCGTCATTTTCCCAGTTTTCCATGTTTGACAGCAAAACTTATTCACAGATAGTTGAATGATGCTTGAAATTACTTATCTCTTGGCGAACGAATTATCGAAAGGCTGACCTCGTGGAATTTCTTGCTGAGCATCTGGCGTTTCTATCCAGCCCTGGCGGCTGGGCTGCACTGATAACGCTGGTGACGATGGAAATCGTCCTCGGCATCGACAATCTGATATTCATTTCGATCCTTACGAACAAACTGCCCGCTCATTTGCAATCAAAAGCAAGGCGGATCGGTATAAGTGCCGCGCTTATACTGCGTCTGGCGCTTCTCTTCACGATCTCGATCATCGTGCAACTGAAAGAACCAATCTTTGAAGCGTTTGGGCACGGCTTTTCCTGGCGCGACATCATCCTCATTGCGGGTGGTCTTTTCCTTGTCTGGAAGGCGACAAAGGAAATCCATCACACGGTCGATCCGAATGACGGCAAGGAAAACATCGGTGGCAAAGTGGCCGAGTTAACGATGGGCGCTGCCATCGTGCAGATCCTCATTCTCGATCTGGTTTTCTCGGTGGACTCGATTATCACCGCTGTTGGCATGACAGACGAGATCGCCATCATGGTGATCGCCGTTCTGGCCGCCGTGACAGTGATGCTACTGGCCGCCGATCCGCTATCGCGCTTCATTGCCGCCAATCCCACCATCGTCATGCTGGCGCTGAGCTTCCTTCTGATGATTGGCATGACGCTCATCGCCGATGGCTTTGGCTTCCATGTGCCGAAGGGCTACATTTATGCAGCCATGGGTTTCTCGGCACTCGTCGAGGCGCTGAATATGCTGGCGCGACGAAAGCCGGAGAAAAAGTAACACAATTTCAACCCGAAGAGGGCCGTGCCAAACAACTCCGGCCCTCTGATGGTTAGATCGCAAAGACAGATTGCGCGTCAGTAATCAAGCGAGATTGAATGATAGAGAAACAAAGCCAACCGTCCAGACGAGGCAGGCCAAGGGACCCAATTCAAAAAGTCAGTGTATCGATAAGGCTCGAAGTCGACCTGGTCAACGAACTGATGTCCGATCCGAATTGGCGCGAACGTATCGCACAGATGATCAGACGTGAGTTTCAAACATCAGATTAGGAACGCGGGTGTTCGACAAACGAGATTGCCAGGAACAAAGAGGTAGTTGGCCAACCTGAATGGCTGTAAAGGGGCCGGTGAACGAACCCGCTTCGCGGGAAGACGCGGGCGACTGAGGTAGCAAGCACAGAGCGACCATTGCACTCTGCGTTGAGTGTCGCTCGGAGTGAGCAGAGAATGACTGGCTTCTTCAACCAGGAGCCTGACCATGCACAACCAACCGAATTCGCCCGCGATCAGCCCGCTTCGTCAACGCCTGATCGACGACATGAACCTGCGCCACTTCGGGCACGAGACCCAACGCAACTATCTGCGCGACATCGGACGACTTGCGAGCTTTCTCGGGAGCCCCCCCGATACCGCGTCCGTGGACGATTTGCGCCGCTTCCAGATATGGCAGCAAAGCGAGGGCGTCCCGGTGCCGACGATGAACAGTGTCGTGTCGGCGCTGGGGTTCTTCTTCAATACCACGATTGATCGCCCTGATCTTGCCCGCCGTCTCGTGCGGCTGGCGCACCCGCGCAAACTGCCGGTGGTTCTGAGCCGTGAGGAAGTGACGCGTCTTCTTGATGCCACAACCTGTCTCAAGCATCAGGCGGCACTGGCCGTTGCTTATGGTTCGGGACTGCGCGTATCGGAAGTGGCTTCGCTGAAAGTCGCCGACGTCGACAGCGAGCGCATGCTTCTGCGAGTGGAGCGCGGTAAAGGCGGGCATGGACGCAACGCCATGCTGTCAGAAGATCTGCTCACGCTTCTGCGCCAATGGTGGCAAGCCGGCTAACGGCAGGGCGTCATGCGGCGGGATGGCTGGCTCTTTCCAGGCATCAACACGCTGAGGCCCATCAGCACGCGCCAACTGCACCGCGTTGTAGTGGAAGCTGCAAGGAAGGCTGACATCGACAAGCGCGTGGGACTGCACACGCTGCGCCATTCGTTTGCCACCCATCTTCTGGAAGACGGCGTCGATATCCGCATCATCCAGGTACTGCTCGGTCACGCCAAGCTGAACAACATGGCCCTTTACACCAAGGTTGCGACACGCACTGTGCGCTCAGTGACGAGTCCGCTGGATCGACTTGGTTTGTTCAAAGCGGAAGGGTCTGCGCCCGACAGCTGAGCCATGAAGGCCTCGCTTGAGGTTGCCGATATCTTCCATGCTGCTGGTCCTGAATATCGGATCGCCCATGCCAGGCATCTGAGCCTCGCCCAGTTGAAGGTGATGTCGGCGATCGAGAACTGCCGCACCGCAGCGCTTGGCGGGCATGTCGAAGCTTGTGAAGACTGCGGCCAGTGGCGGATCGCCTATAACTCTTGCCGCAACCGGCACTGTCCGAAGTGCCAGGGCGCTGCTGCGCGGACATGGCTTGCGGAGCGCCACGCCGACCTTCTTCCTGTCGGCTACTTCCACGTCGTATTCACTCTGCCGACCGAGGTGTCCGACATCGCCTTCCAGAACAAGGCGGTCGTTTATGACCTGCTGTTCAAATCCGCGTCGGAGACGCTGCTGACGATTGCTGCCGATCCAAAACATCTCGGCGCGCGCATCGGCATCACCGCCGTGCTCCACACCTGGGGGTCGGCTATGACCCATCATCCGCATGTCCATATGATCGTGCCGGGCGGCGGCATCTCGCTTGACGGAAGCCGCTGGGTCTCGTCACGCCCAGCCTTCCTGCTTCCGGTGCGCGTTCTCGGCAAGCTGTTTCGCCGTTTGTTCCTCACAAGGCTCAACGCCCTGCGCGATGCAGGCCGTCTCGTCTTCTTCGGATCGATGGCGCATCTCACTGACCGGCGCGCTTTCCTGCATCATCTTAAGCCTGTTCTAGCCAAGCGCTGGGTGGTCTATGCAAAGGCCCCATTCGCGGGTCCGGAAGCCGTTCTCGCTTATCTCTCACGCTACACGCATCGGGTCGCGATCTCGAACCATCGCCTGATCGCCTTCGACAATGACAGTGTCACATTCCGCTACAAGGATTATCGCCGCGACGGGATTGATCGCCAGCAGGTCATGGCGCTGGCTACAGGCGAGTTCATTCGACGTTTCCTGCTCCACGTGCTGCCGCGCGGTTTCCATCGCATCCGCCACTATGGCTTGCTCGCCAGCGGCGCGCGCAAGATCAGCCTGGCGCTAGTGCGCGAACTGCTGAACGTTGTCACGCCAACGGCGGCGAATGATCAGTCGAAGGAGCCTGATGAATTCCGCCCGCCATGCTCTTGCTGTGGAGGGCGCATGATCGTCATCGAAGTGTTCGAGCGATGGCGGCAACCGCGCGGGCCGCCAAACACACCCACAACAAATCGGGAGAACTCGCCATGACCCGGCATGGCATAGCTCGACATTCAGCCGAAAGCGCTCGATCTTCGGCAACGCACCCGCATGTGCTGAGCACGATCATCACCGGCGGCATAGCGGCGCTCACCTACCATTATGTCGACGATCCCATGTGGACACACCGCAAAGCTGTCCGACTGCAGCAATGGGACCACCTCCCGGCTGCGGTCGCAACATTAATGACATCAGCCAAAAAGAGAAATCCCCATAACCGTTGATTGTGGCCCGCGGGTTCCTTCCCCGGGGACTTTCGTACGCCTAACGGCGCCCGAAACTCTTCACGATAGCCGACTATCCGCTGCTGGGACACCCAGCACCGAAAGCGGACGTCGGAGTTTTTGCCGCTAAGGACCGGGATGAGGCCCTTAGCGGACGGTCGGAACCTTGATTTCGTTCAATCTGGAAAGTCCCGAATTGACCATCAGATATTCATCTAGCCGGGGATCTTCCATATATCGAATTTGTTCGTCCAAAATGTCGTAATCCCTTCCAATTTCTTCTCGCAAAAGCGCTAGCAATCTGTCCACATTCGCATTGAAACGATCACAGAGGGTCTGAGACCACAGGCTTGGATCAAGCCGATACCTTGGGTTGAGATAACCAGAGTGTTCGAAATCCAGTTGATCCCGCAAAGTTTGAGCCGTTTCAGAAAGTTCTACGCGGGCAGGTTTTCGCACTCGACCATCAAGATCAAAGAATGCCGCATCGACAGGCCCCACGTCGAGCCCGTCAAGTGTGGCAGCATTACCTGCCCATAGACAGCCTCCTGCACCATAATCAAAGAAGAATCTGAGTACACCTTTCGCCATGACATGGTCATAGCAGCTTTGCGAACATCGAGAAATGGAAGCTTCCCTGACTGTCCGTGAGGAGGCCGAAGCGGTCGATCCGGTTTCGGTTGTCGCCCATGAGACTGCTGACGCCGCGCGCTATGGTCATTTGAGACCGCCTGCGACCCCATTGCGGACGTCAAACCAAGTGCGCGGTTTTTCCGTAAGCTGACACAACCATTGACCTTCGGTTTTTAACGTAATCTGAGCCAAACGGTGAGCAATCCTTCAGTCAATGAAAAGGAGTAAAATCTTCAAGTCTAGCGGTGTTTCATCATTCCAAACACACCTGCTCCAACCGCACCCAATCCATCGCCTCCAAGACATAGGGCGCAAACAGGAAGTCGCGGATTGTGGTGATCCTGTCATTTCGCCAATCGACCAACACAAAATGTGCCGGTGCCGCTGCAGCATTGCCTTCGAAAACCAGCATGGCCGGTCGGCCATCGATTGCGCCGAACGAGAAACCCCATTTGGCTTCTTCGGCATATCGCGTGAAATATACGCCGATCCTATCGCGCCCTTCCAGCTTAAGCCGGTTCACCAGGTCTAGTTTCACGTCTTTAGCGAGCATGGCACGAATGGCGTCGAAATCGCCGCTGCGAAACAGCTCGACGAATTCGGACATCCGTTGCCGCTGGGCATCCAGCATCAACGGCAGACGCGTGTCAGAGGGCATTTTTGCAAGGTTGCGCAAGGTCGAACGCCCCCTTTGCAGCGCCGACTTTGCAGAAGCGGGGGTACAATCTGCGATGCTCGCAATCTCCTCAATCGAGTGTCCAAGCACGTCCTTCAAAATCACGGCGCAACGTTGCATCTCGGGCAGTTGCAAAAAAGTGTGGAAGCTGATCGCGAGCACGTCCGCTTCGGGCATCGACGCGGATTCGGCGTCTTTAAGCAGCGGAACTACGACAGTTCGCGACCGACGGCGGAGAAGATCGATGCACGTATTGTGGGCGACCCGAAAAAGCCAGTTTTCGGGATTTTCCACGTAGGCGCCGCTAGCGCGCGCTCCGAGTGCCTTCACTATCACGTCCTGCAATACATCTTCACCGTCAACAGTCGATCCGATCATGCGCGCACAGTAACGATGGAGACGCGGCCTAAGCTCGACCAGTCGCGCCTCGAAGTCATTGTCGCTCATCCCAAACAGGTCATCGGTCAAGTTAAATCTCCTGAGATTCGAACGTGAGAATTTGTACACCCGTTTCATCGGGGGCGAATACCCGGCGATCCGCAGCACAGGCACGACCTTCTGGGCTTGCAAATGCCTCTTTCAACGAGGCTAAGTCTTGAAAATAGACAGTTCCAATCAGGAACACATCATCCGGGCCGGCAATAACCGAAATGGGCCGTTTGCTAACCTCGTAGCGTAGGACGCCTGGCATCTTCTTCGCCAACGGGATGTGCGTTTCGAAATAGTGCTTTTCGAATGCCCCTATATCGGCAGGGGTCTTGTAAAATGCAACGATCTTGGCCATGGCGGCTCTCCTCCTTATTGGACATACCAAAGACGAAGAAGCAGCCGGAATCGGATCGCGTATCTAAGTTTATTTCACGCGAGAACCCATATGCCGTTCCCGATTGCTAGACCGACGCATTTCCGGTCCGACTGACTAAAACCCGTCAGTCCGCTGTCCACGCCAAAACTGTCGATCAGGTTTCGGTTATCGCCAAGAGATTGCTGATACGGTCGGCGACGTCCATCTATGACAGTTTCCGACCCATCAATGCCGGTCAAGAGGTGGCGCTGCGGCCCCGGAAGTTGTCGAGTGCAATGACGGATCGGCACGCCGCTTGACGATCGACGTCAATTCGTCCGTATGTCGGGTTCCCCATTCACAAAGCTGGACGAGGGCTTGTGCGAGGCTGCTGCCGAAGCTGGTGAGCGAATACTCGACCTTGGGCGGGATCTCGCCAAAGTCGAGACGATCGATGATCCCGTCCGACTGCAACTCCTTGAGCTGCTGGATCAACACCTTGTCGCTGACCTTCCCGATCGCGCGGCGCAGTTCGCCGTAGCGCAATGCGCCGTGCATGAGGTGATAGAGGATCAGCGGTTTCCACTTGCCGCCCATCACAAACAGGACAGCATCCTGACCGCAGGTGAAGGGACTTGTCATTACACGCGCTCCATTAAATTTTGGCACTTACCAAATGGTGCATACTAGAATAACAGGCGGCGTGCCCCTAATTCAACCTCTCCACAATAAAGGAGAACGAGGTTGTCATGGGCAAACTAGAAGGAAAGATCGCTGTCATCACCGGCGCCAGTAGCGGCATCGGCCTCGCTGCTGCCAAGCGGTTCGTGGCCGAAGGCGCCCACGTCTATATCATGGGTCGTCGGCAGGAGGAGCTCGACAAAGCGGTCGCGGAGATCGGCTCCGACGTGACGGCCGTGCAGGGTGACGTGTCTCGGCTTGAGGATCTGGACCGCCTTTTTGGGACGGTGCGCGCCCAACACAGGCGCATTGACGTGCTGTTCGCCAACGCGGGCGTGGGCGAGCTGGAGCCGCTAGGGCAAATTACGGAAGCATCCTTCGATCGGACGTTCGGCGTGAACGTTAAGGGCGTTGTTTTCACAGTGCAAAAGGCCCTGCCGCTCATGGGCGACTGGACGTCCATAATACTTACCGGCTCGACCACCGGAACGATGGGAACGCCGGCCTTCAGCATCTACAGCGCAACGAAAGCGGCGATCCGCAATTTGGCGCGCAGCTGGGCGTTGGACCTAAAAGGCACGGGCGTTCGCGTGAACGTCCTGTCGCCTGGGGCCACAGCGACTCCGGGTCTGCACGGTGTTGCGGTGGCCGGCGGAGAAGACGCGATCTATGATCAGCTCATCGCCCAGACCCCTTTGGGACGGATCGCCGATCCCGACGACATCGCTGCAGTCGGTCTTTTCCTTGCATCGGACGATAGCGCCGTGATGACCGGAAGCGAGGTGTTCGCGGACGGCGGCATGGCTCAGGTCTGATCCGTTAGCAAAGCAGGTCGAAGCACGAAACGGCGGCTGTTTCGCGTAGCGAGCCGTTCGCTGCCGGTCTATTTTCCACCCATCAGGGTCGTTTGCAGCAAAAAGCGGAATGACCGCTTTGGAGTGCGTGTGAATTGTATAGTGATGTCTGCAAAAAGCGCGCAGTCGACAATTACCAAACAAGATCATACGATTATGCTTTTAGCATGATTGTGTGCACGGCCGCAGCTTGCACCGCATTTGGCGAATAGACGAGCGGACAATGGTTTCCGTCGCGCCAGTTGGCGTGAAGGTCCTGATAATGCAATGCGTTCGGAACGCCCGACTGCCCTGCATTGTTGACAAACAGGCTGTTATCCCAAGCCCCAACGTCGATCACCATGCGAACCGATGGCCCGGCCAGAACGGAAAAATCCCCCAGACGATAGTTAGCATAATTGAGCGTCGAACTGCTCCCGCCGAGACCGATAGGTGGCAAGGACCAGTTTTCTTCGGTGAGTGATTGCAAGGGGTGCTGCAAATGCAGCTTATGGATTTGTCCCCAGGACCAGTACTCAGAATCCGCACCCATCAAGACTTCGCATTCAGTCCAGGCGTCATTGAGGCTTTGGGAAATGCGTTCAACCATCTGCCCATCGGCTTCCGCTCCTTCCAGCCACGCCACTACGCTCGGTGCATCAAATGGCATAAGCAAGGGTACAATCTCCGGCGCCGCGCCCTTCATCCGGGCGGCAAGTGAGCCGAGATGTTGGCTGAACCAAACCTCAAAAAAGGCAGCGCTCGCAGACTGGGCCGCGAGATCGCCATCCCAGTCTCGGAGCAACTGCCAGCCCCGTGACTCAGCGACTGTTGGCATGGCAGACAAACAGGCGAGCACGCGTCCGGCAATTGGGGAAAAGGTCGAGCATTGCAAGCGCGCGCAATCCTCCAGTGAAATCGGCTCCGCCCTCGACAATTCGCGATGAAGCGTAATATGCCTGCTACTGTCGAGCCACTCATAGCCGATAGCCGGATTCGAACGTGACCAATCGTTAGGCACATTCATGGCATTGGCGGTCGCCACAAAACCGCGCGCCGGGTTGATCTCATGGGGTCCGGCTTGCGGCGGCAGATATCCGTCCCATTCATAACGCCCATCGCCTGGCACTGGGAGAAGCCCATCCCAGTTGCAACGAACGGGGGTCGCCCCGGACGGCTTCCACGCTATCGTGTTACCGGTATCGGCGTAGATATGATTGACGGATGGGCAGCCCCAGCCTGCCAATGCATCTGCATACGCCGCATAACTGGTCGCCCGCATGACGGAAAGGCTGGCCATATAGGGTGCCATGCCCGCCTCCATCCAGACTGTGCGTAATGCGAAGGCGCGATTATTTTCCGGGTCCTCATAAAGGAGCGGGCCATGGCGGGTAAACTTCAATGCTACCATCTGATCCGGGTAACCCTTCACCGAAATCGGTTCCTCCACAGTCTGGACACGCTCCCAGTCCGTTTCATAGGCATAAAGATCGGGATCGTCTTCCTTTGTACGGTAGACATAGATGTCTTCCTGATCCGCACCGAAAATGGTTAGCCCGAAAGCGGCAGTGCCGTTGTGGCCCATCGAAATGCCGGGCACCATCGGTTCGCCGGCGCCGATAACGTTCAGTCCCGGCATGCACAGGTGCACGACATAGCGTATCGACGGCAAAATATGCGTGCGATGCGGGTCGAGAGCCAGAATTGGACGACCTGTGCTGGTTTTCTCCGCTGATATCGCCCAGTTGTTGGACCCTTCTTCGAAAGCAGCCCTGACGATTTCACCAGACGGGGTAATCGTGGTCCAGAGGCTGGCCTCCTCAAGCGTGGCTGCAAGCCGGTCCCTAGAGAATGTCGCCGGACTGACGGCGAGATTGAAGTCGCGCAGAACCCGGTCCGTCATTATCGCCGGATCGAACCCGTCAACCGGTTGCGGGACGACACCATGCGACAATTCTTTCCGCAACTGATCGAGTTTCGCGCCAAGTTCGATCCCGGCGGCTGCCATCACTTTCGACCGCAGAAGTTCGGATGACGCATTGCGCGTGAGCGAGTGAGTCCGCACACGCACGACATCTTTCGGCTTCCAGCGATCCGGCCGATGACCAAGCAGCACAAATTCCGGCGGCAGCGCTATCGTGCCCAAGTCGCAGGCATCGACATAGGCGTTGATGCCACCGGCAAATGCGGTGCAGATTTCTTCCGAATCCGGTCCGTAGGCTTTCCATTCGGGAGCCATGTCGCCGCGATAAAGCAGCAGCCTTGCAGCCCTGTCCTGTTCAAGATAGCCGGGACCGAAATCGCGGGCCAGCAGACCAAGACCGCGCTTTCGCGCGATATCGATCTGCCAGAGTCGGTCACGTGCGGCGTTCCAGCCCTGTGCAAAGAAAAGATCGTGAAGGTTGCAGGCGCGAATATGAGCAACACCCCACCGATCCACCGTAATGGTGACGTCCTCTTTCAGACCCATGATCCGACGGGCATCAAGTTTCATCTCATCCGACTTTGCATCGAACATGGCCGCACCCGTCGCGCTTTATTCAAGTCCGAGGAACAGGCCCGCATGGAGCCGCGCCCGTTCAACAAGACTGTCCTCGAAGATATGCTCGCCCAAAGTGTGCAGGCCTTCGCCGCGCACACCGATGGAGTCGAGCGTTGGTATGCCGAGCGCGCCGGTGAAATTACCATCAGACCCACCGCCCGAACTTTGTGCGGTCATGGTAAAACCGATCTCCTTGGCAATGTCATTGGCGAAGTTGAAGAGCTTCATATCCTGCGGCTGCGCATTTTCCCAAACAGGACGTGTCACGCCGCGGGTCACGATGAATTCGACATCGTCTTTCATGCCCGCAAGCGCCATGATCCGAGCAACGCCGTCCTCAAGATCCTTTTGGGTCTTGGCCATGCTGAGCGCTTCGGCCGTGCAGTTCGAGGAGACGCAGTTGACCCATTGCCCCGCCTGAATAACGCCGACAGAGAAGGTGCAGTCATCCGTGGTGAGCGCTTCGATATCGATGATCTTTTCCGCCATGCGGCGGATGGCGGAACGGCCTTCCGCCAATAGCCAGCCAGCATGGCTAGGCCGTCCGACAGTCTCGAGATTATAGCGGGCAATCGCATAGCGGCCCACCACAGCACCACCATCGCGCCGCGCCGGTTCAGGCACCAGAACATATTTGTTCTTCAGCGCTTCCTGTTCAATCAGGTCGCGTGTCGAAGGCGTTCCGACTTCTTCATCGGGCGTCAGCAGGAAAGTGACGGGTAGCTTTGTCGTCAGTCCCGAGCGAAGGATCTGGCGCATGGCTTCAAGAGCGACGAAATTGCCACCCTTCATATCTTGAATGCCGGGACCATAAATCTTTCCGCCTTCGCGGCGGTAGGGATTCACATCAATGACGCCAAGCGGATGCACGGTATCGAGATGGCCGGACACCAGAACGCCGGGCTTGCCCTGATCCGCATGCGGAAAGCGTGCACGCAGGGAGCCGCCAAATCCCATGCGTCCGGGGATGAATTCAACGCTTGCACCGGCGGCGGCAAAATCATAAGCGGCAGCGTCGACCATGCGATTGACAGCCGACGCATCGAAGGTCGGGCTTTCCGTCTCGATCCATGGGCGCAGGCGCGCAATCATGTCGTCGAGATCAAATGGCAGTTCATGCGCGCTCATGCGGCTAACTCCTTAATCACTGGCAAGCGAGTTTCCACAATCCGGGCATAGATGGACGACCCGATGGGCAACGTTGCGGGATCGAGCGTAAAGGCGGGATTGTGAAGGGCTGCTTTGCCGCCATGCAGCACATTGATGTAAGCGCCAGGTACGCGGGCGAGCATATCGGCAAAATCCTCGCTGCCCATGAAAGCGGGGCAATCGTCGGTCACATTTTCTTCGCCCAGCACATCGCGTGCAGCCGCGACATAGGCGTCGGCCAGTTCATGATCATTACGCAGCACATCGAACACATTGCGAATATCGACATCAACCGTGATGCCGTAACCCGCAGCCACACCGGCGCAAATCTCGCGCAAGCGGCTTTCAGCAAGATCGCAGACGCGCTTTTCGAAATAGCGGATCGTCCCGGTGATCGTCGCGACTTCCGGCACGATGTTATAGGCGCTGCCGGTATGGAACTGCGTACAGGAAACGACACAGGCTTCGGTCGCCGGAATGTTGCGGGAAACAATGGTCTGCAACTGACCGACCAGATCGGCACCGATCACCAGTACATCGCGCGCATTATGCGGCTGGGCGGCATGGCTGCCTTTGCCGGTCAGCTTGATGTCGAAAAAGCTGGCACCGGCCATGGCCGCGCCCTTGCGGATGACGGCTTTGCCAAGCGTGCCCAGAGGCTGGTTGTGCATGCCATAGATTTCATCGCATGGGAAGCGCTCGAACAGGCCCTCCGCGATCATGCCGCGCGCACCGCCGAGCCCTTCTTCAGCGGGCTGGAAAACGAATACGACGCTGCCTTCAAAATTGCGCGTTGCAGCCAGATATTGGGCGGCGCCGAGCAACATCGTCGTGTGTCCGTCATGGCCGCAGGCATGCATGCGTCCGGGATTTTGCGAGCTATAAGGAACGCCGGAAATTTCGTCGATGGGCAGCGCATCCATATCCGCGCGAAGGCCGACCCGACGATTGCCGGCGTTGCGCCCATTCAGGATGCCGACGACGCCGGTCTTGGCAATGCCGGTATGAACTTCATCGAAGCCCCACTTTTCCAAAAGACCGGCAACGACACCCGAAGCGTGTTTCTCCTCAAAGCCAATCTCGGGATGGCGATGCAGATCCTCGAAAACCGCGCGCATCTCGCCGGCTTTCTCCTCGATAAACGGTATGATGGGCATGATTTCATTCCTGTTCAAAATCACTCGGAAAATAGGGGCTGCTCCCTGCTGCCCCCAATCAGACAAAGATCAGGCGACTGGCTGCCCCGCCGCAAAATCCCAGAAGCGACCGGGGGCCGCCTCAATCAGCGCGCGTGTATAGTCGTGTGACGGGCTTCCCAGAACATTGGCCGCCTCACCCTGCTCGACTACCTCGCCACGCTTCATCACCAGCACTTCATCACAAATTTGCGCTGCGACCCGCAGATCGTGCGTGATGAAGATGATGGCGATACCGGTGTCCTTCTGCAGTTCTGCCAGAAGATCGAGAACCTGCGCCTGCACCGACACATCAAGCGCCGACACAGCCTCGTCTGCAACCAGAATATCTGGACGCAGCGCAACCGCGCGGGCGATAGCGATGCGCTGGCGCTGCCCGCCCGAGAACTGGTGGGGATAACGCTTCAAAGCATCTTCCGGCAACGACACGATCTTCAGGAGCCGCTTGGCTTCCGCCACGGCCTCCTCATAAGGGACACCATAATTCAGCGGGCCTTCGGTCAGGCTCTGCTCGATGGTCCAGCGCGGATTGAGCGAGCGGAACGGGTCCTGAAACACGACCTGGAGTTTTTTGCGAAATGGCTTCATATCGCGCTTGCCGAGATGGGCGATATCGCGACCGTCGACAACGATTTCACCTTCCGTCGGCTCGATCAGGCGCATGATAGATCGCGCTACCGTCGTCTTGCCAGAACCGGATTCACCGACGATACCGAGCGTGCGACCCGGTTGCAGATCGAAGGTCACCTCGCGCGATGCATTGACACCGGGCTTTCTGCTGAAAATGCTGCTGCTCTGATAGGTCATGCCAAGATTGCGGACGCGGATAACTGGATCATGTCCCAGCGGCTCGCGCGCCGCACGTGGAACGAGGCTTGGCACCGAACCGAGCAGGTCTTTGGTATATTGCTGCTGCGGCTGCGTCAGCACCAGCCGGATGGTGCCGCGCTCCACGATCTCGCCGCTGCGCATCACGCAGACACGATCCGCGATTTCGGCAACCACACCCATATCATGCGTGATGAACAGCACGGCGGTTCCATGCTTTTCCTGCAATTCTGCCATCAGCGACAGAATCTGCTTTTGCGTCGTCACATCAAGCGCGGTGGTCGGTTCATCGGCAATCAGCAGCATTGGCTCCAGAATGAGCGCCATGGCGATCATGATGCGCTGGCGCTGGCCACCGGAAAGCTGATGCGGATAGCTCTGATAGATGCGCTCGACATCCGGCAGATGCACTTGTTCCATCATGTTGATGACTTTGGCGCGTTTGGCATCGGCCGACAGTGCTGTGTGAATGTCGAGGACCTCGGTGATCTGTTCGCCAACCCGCATGACAGGATTGAGCGCCGTCATCGGTTCCTGAAAGATCATGGAAATGCGCGTGGCACGCATTTTCTTCATGTCAGCAAGCGACAGTTTGAGAAGGTCGATGCCATCCAGCCGGATTGCACCGCTTTTCACCTTGAGGGCATCCTTGGGCAACAGTCCCATCGCCGTCAGGGAGGTCACGGACTTGCCTGATCCGGATTCACCGACAAGGCAAACCGTTTCACCTTTGCGGATATCAAAGCTGACATCACGCAGGACGGGCGTGCCACCCGGCAGGGCGACGATGAGGTTCTCCACCTCCAGCACAACAGGCTCTTGCGAGAAATCACGATTGCGCAGTTCCATATCAGCCCTCCCGCTTCTTGAGACGTGGATCGAGACTATCGCGCGCTGCATCGCCCAGAAGATTGATCGACAACACACACAATGTCAGCAAAAGGCCGGGCCAAAGCACAATCGACGGCTTGATGCGGAAGAACTGGCGGCCTTCTGCCATGATGTTCCCCCAGGTCGGAATTTCAGTGCTGATACCAGCACCAAGGAATGACAGGATCGCTTCGGTCAGGATTGCTGATGCGACGATATAGGTGCCCTGCACGATCAAGGGCGCCATCGTATTCGGCAGCAGGTGCCGGAAGAGAATTTTCGGTGTGCTGGACCCGAGGGCCATTGCCGCTTCGACATAAGGCTCCTCTCTGGCGCTCAGAATAACCGAACGGACCAGACGCACCACGCGCGGGATTTCGGGAATGGTGATCGCAGCGATCACTGAACCGATGGACGGTCCATTGAGCGCAACGAGTGCGATGGCAATCAGGATCGACGGCATCGCCATCAGGGCATCCATCATGCGCATGATGATGGTATCGGCAGTACGGAAGAAACCAGCGATGAGACCGATGAACACACCTGCTGCAATCGATGCTGCCGCTGCGAGAAGCCCGATCAGAAGCGAGATGCGCCCGCCGAGGATCATGCGCGAGAAGAGATCACGACCATAATTGTCCGTGCCGAGCAGATATTCATCCGAAGGTGGTTTCAGACGCATCAGAGGGTTCATAGCAAGAGGATCGTGCGGTGCGATCCAGGGTGAGATGAGGGTAAGCAGAACAATTGCGGCGAGAAGAGCGCCCGCAACCAGTGGCCCGATACCGACGCGAGCGACGCGCGGCAACGAGAACAGGCGAAGCATCCAGTGCATGCCAGCCGATGTCGATTCAGAGCGCATCAGTAACGAATCCTTGGGTCAAACAGGGTGTAGGAAAGGTCGATCAGCAAGTTGACGAACACATAAAGCGCGCTAGTCAGTAGGATCATGGCCTGAATGACGGGATAGTCGCGCGCGAGCACGGCATCCACGGTCAGGCGACCGATGCCCGGAATATTGAAGATACTCTCGGTGACGACGACACCGGAGATCAGCAAGGCAAAACCCGTACCCACGATCGTCACGACCGGCACGGCAGCGTTCTTGAGCGCGTGCACGAAAAGAAGGCGGCGGTCGCTCACACCCTTGGCGCGCGCGGTACGAATATAGTCCTCACCCAACACATCAAGCATCGCAGCGCGGGTCATGCGGGCAATGAGCGCGATATAGATGGAAGCCAATGTCAGCGCTGGAAGGATCGCGCGTTCCATGAACCCACCAAAACCGGATGAAAGCGGCTTGAAACCTTGCACCGGCAGCCATCCGAGATTGACCGAGAAAATCAACAGCAGCACATAACCGACCAGAAAGACCGGAACCGAAAAGCCGAGAACCGAAAAGCTCATGACCAGATAGTCGATCCAGGAACGATGCCGCCAGGCCGCGACGACGCCCATGGGTATCGCAACCAAAACCGCAATGATGATGGTCAGGATCGCAATCGAAATGGTCGGGCCGATGCGTTGCGAAACCATATCCAGCACTGGTACGCCGGAAATCAGCGACACGCCCAGATCGCCCTGCAATATCTTGCCCATCCAGGTGAAATATTGGGTCAGGATCGGTTCGTTGAGGCCCATAGCCTCGCGAATGCGCTCCAGCTGCTCCGTTGTGGCGGCGTCGCCTGCGAGGATCGCCGCCGGATCGCCGGGTGTAAGACGTAAAAGGAGGAAGACGAAGATCGATACCAGTAACAGAACCGGCACGAGCGCAAAAATGCGTTTTATCAGATAGACAGCCATATACACGTCCCGTGTGAGGCAGAACCGGAGGGAGGAGCCGGTTCCGCGTTGGACAGGGAGTTATCGCGCCAGAGAGATTTGCAGCGCGATAGCCGGGGCAGGATTATTCCTCTGTCTTTTTCACATTCCAGAAGACCGGCACGGGCGAACCGAGCATATCGACCACATTGGTGCGGCGTCCCTGGGGCGGGTTATATTCGCCGAGCGGAATATAGAGGACATTCTCAAGTGTATGTGCCTGTATCTTCTCGACCACGGCCTTGCGGTCTTCCGGCGACTGCGCGGCGATATAATCCTTTTTCAGGGCTTCGATCTGGTCGTCCTTCGGCCAGCCGAACCAACCCTGATCGCCACGGCCGTTCAGCATCACCGAATTGAGCGGGGTTGCGATTTCCGGAATCTGCCAGTTGGTGAAGAAGATGTTCCAGCCGCCCTTTGAAGGCTCATCCTTGGAGGCGCGGCGGCCGACCAGCGTCTGCCAGTCCATCGGCTGCATATCGACGGTGAAACCGGCCGCACGCAATTGCTGCGCGGCAACAACCGGCTGAGGCGACAGGCTCGTCACATCGGTCGGCTGCATCATCACGACCGGCGTGCCGTCATAACCAGCCTTTTTCAGGAGCGCCTTAGCTTCCTCCATATTGCCCTTCGCTGTTAGGCTTTCGGCGCCGATATCAGTGGCATTCGGTGTGCCACAACCGAAAATCGCGCCGCAAACCTTGTAATAGCTCGGGTCCGCCATCAGCGCTGCCAGCACCGGTTCCTGCGACATTGCCAGAAAGGCAGCGCGCCGGATATCCGCGTTGTCGAAAGGCGGATGTTTGAAATTCAGACGGCCCATGGTCTGGTAGCCGAGCGGATCGCGCTTTTCCAGAATGACGGAATCGTCCCCTTCAAACAACGGGACCAGATCGACCGGCACCTGCTCCATATAGTCGACTTCGCCGCTCATCAGCGCGTTGACCGCAGTCTGCGCGTCGGTCATCGTGACCCAGCGGACCTTGTCCACATTCACGACCTTGCCCCCGGCCATCCAGCTCGCAGGCTCTTTGCGCGGAATGTAATCCTCGTTCTTGACGTAACTGACGCCGACGCCCGGCTGAAATTCCGCAGGCACGAATTTGAACGGGCCCGAACCGATATGTTCGGTAATGGCCGTATCGGCGGGAGTCGCAGCGATGCGGGCGGGCATGATGAAAGGCGGCAGTGCGGACTGTTTGGACAGCGTATCGAGGAACGGCGCGAAGGGCTCCTTGAGTGTCCATACCAGCGTCTTATCGTCGGTGGCCTTGAGCGACTCCGTGACATCCATGATGAGCTGGCCGCCCGCGTCGCGCTTGGCCCAGCGTTCCAGAGACGCTACGGCATCGGCTGCGGTGACAGGCGCGCCATCGTGGAACTTGAGACCGTCACGCAGCGTAAAAGTGTAGACTTTCTGGTCGTCTGAAATCGTCCAGTCTGCCATTTGTGGCTGCGGTTTGAAATTCTCGTCCACGGCGATCAGCACATCATAGATCATATAGGCATGATCGCGTGTGATATGCGCCGTCGTGATAACTGGATCGAGGATACGCAGATCCGAATGCATGACGGCTGTCAGGGTTGTTTCAGCCCATGCATTGCTTGATAAACTACCAGCACCGAGTGCGATCAGAGAAGCGGCTATTCCGTATTTCAACCGGCGGAGAATGGGACCGGAGGTGGGGGATTTGAAAAACAGCATTTATGTGGTTCCTCTGAAGGTTTTTTCTTTATTTATGGATTGAATTCTTTCCCAAGCGGCTCGAGCCGGATGCCCGAGCGTAAATGTTTCCATGATAGTTGGGCCGGGCTCAGCGGCATGGCTCCGGGAGCCGTGCAGACCAAAAGTTTCTCGGCAATCGGCGCGAAATCTGCGCGGAAATGGACAGAGCTTTTATTGACAAGAATGGCTTCCTGTTCCGGCTCTATACCCACCATGCGATACAGGGCGCGGTCTGCCATTTGCGCCAGATTGGTCGTTACGACCACACGCGTGCCGCCAAGCCGCAGACATGCTGATGGTCCCATGTTCAGCCACGTGCCGCCATAATAGGGCCCGGTGGCATGGGCTTTCCCGTCAGACAATTTCTCGACCTGAAACCGGGCGGTGAATGGCGCGTCGCCGGCTATCCCGGATTTGCCGCCCAGCGAAATTTCAATTTCTGCTCCCTCGCCCGCGCGATGGGCGAGTGCCGCCGCCTCCGGATCGTGCATGCAGCCGATGGATGCTCTCTTCGCACCGCAGGCTACAAGTGCCCGGAGCATCCCTGTCGTGTCGGAACTGCCTCCGGCGCCCGGATTGTCCTGCGTATCGGCAATCACGATAGGGCGCTTTGCATCGCGGGAAAGTTCAATCGCCCTTTCGACCCCTTCCTCGGGTTGATAGGCAACGCCTGCAAACGACCCTTCCGCCGCGGCCAGCGCATTGGCGATGGCGTCTGCGCAACGCTCGACCGCGGCGTGGTCCCAGCCATAGGCGAAGACAGAAGGGCCGCATTCAGCAAAATCGGCGGCGGGAAATCCCATGAAAAGCGAGGCTGTCAGCACATTTTCCGGCAGGTCAACCGTCATGCCATAAAGGGCCTTGGCGGGTTGCTCGTCGGTGCATTGCCAGGCAATCGGGATGAGATAATCGCCCTGACGCATGGTCTTGTGCCAGCCATGCGGCCAGACATCCGATTTATCCATCAGGGCTTGCAATGCCTTGGCCGAACGATAACCGGTTTCAGCCATATCGACATGCGGATAAGTGCGGAAACCGACCATCACATCGGAAAGTTCGAACATGCGCTTTGTAATGTTGCCGTGCAGGTCGAGCGCGACTGCAATCGGTTCTTCCGGGCGGACGGCGCGAATCCGCTCAAGCAATTCACCTTCGCCGTCATCGACATGCGCAGCAACCATTGCACCGTGCAAGTCGATGAAAATCCCGTCGAGCGGACCACAATCCTTCAGCCCGGCAACGATTTCCGAGACGATGGTTTCATAAGCATCTTCTGTGACCGGTGCAGACGGTATCGCGCCGGCCCAGAGGATCGGCACGATGTCCCATCCCGCTTCATGGGCAAATTTCAGCGCACCGGCAATGCCGAGGTTGACGTTTTGCGCGTGATCGATAATCGCGTCACCGCGCGACAGCGGAATATAGCCGCCGCCTTGAACAAACGCCGCCAAATCGGCCGGAGCCGCGGCAAATGTATTCGTTTCATGCAAAAAGCCAGCAACAGCCACGCGTTTTGACACGAGCATACTCCCATTTCATCGATTTGCCCCCTCGGGCAGGAACGTGTATCTCTCAGCGATACATCTATATCTATTTTTATCTTAGGGACCAATTTTGGCTCTTGTCAATCCTTGAACGGCGACTAAAGATTTTTGCCATGAACACATTTCGAGACCTTGGTGGCATCTCCACTTTTCACCCCGACGAAGGGGAGGCCTACAATGAGGATCCATTGTTCCTGCGCTCTGTTGCGCGGACTGTGGCTGTCATGATGGCCTTTCAGAAAGCACGGCATCCGCTGTCACTGAGCCAGATAGCGACAGCAGCCGGGATTGACCGCAGCGCGGCACAGCGCATCGTTCATTCGTTGCAAAAACTGGATGTGATCGCCCGCGATCCCACAGATCGCGGCTACCTGCCAGGCCTGCGTATTCTCGACATGACTCATGACCTGTTGCGGCTCAATCCGATGCTACAACGCGCCAACCCGATCATGCTGGAATTACGCCGCCGCGTGCGTGAGCGCGTCGATCTTTCGCTTTTCGATGATGTGCGGGTTGTTTATGCAGTGCGCATGCCATCGAAGCACGAAATCTTCAGCGCGACGCTCGTCGGTCATGCTGTTCCGACCTATTGCACGGCTGGTGGCGTTGCCATTCTTTCACAACTGCTCGACGAGAAAATCGCGGATATCGTCAGCCGCTCCGACCTGACGCCTTTTACGCCCCATACCGTTCGATCTCTGGAAGAGGTGATGGAACAAGTTAATGCCGCGCGGGAACGCGGGCATTCTGTTTTGTGTCGCCAGCTTCTGCACGACGAAGTTGCTATTGGCGCAGCTATTCTTGATGCAGGTGGGCATCCGATCGGCGCGATTCACGTAGCTGGCAGCTTGCAAGAATGGAAGGCGGAGAGCTTCAGCAACAGTTTCGGACCACTCGTGGAAAATGCTGCACGCACAGTTTCAGAACGCCGGTAATCCCTTGCTTCGCACCGCGTTGAAGGTCGACAAACGAGTATACGACGCATTTGTGGCTGCCATCCACGCAGCGCTTCAGCAGAATGGGCAAACAGATCGAGACGTTGTGATGGGATGAATGTCTACTTCCCTCCCTTTACGGGCGCTGAGAGCATGATGAGCTTTAGGACCGCTTTGAGGAGCGTGTAAGTGTTGCGCTAATGTCCGAAATAAGACGCAAAGCGGTCATGAGTGGCTTTGATTACCAGTCAAGATTCCGGAAAAGATTTAAGACGCGACTACGCGCTGCTCAATTTGCCAAGATTTCTGCCGAACATGCGGGTTTTTTCAGTCTATACAAACTTTCAACTGCTCCGCTCCATTTGTGGTAATAGCGTTACTACATTTCGAAGGTAGATTCTGAGGTTTTGGGCGGTATTAATGTGTGAAGACTGCATCTTCAGAATGATCTGGCAAAGACGCCGGCGCCGGAAGTTATCGGCATGCCTTCAGCTCAAACAGCACCGGCCAGATGCTTACTGCGGCAGTGGGAATGTCTGCCTGGACGACCGCGTTTTCGAGTAACTCCAAGGCTACAGAACGGAAGCCTTCCCAAACCGCAGCAACATCTTTTAGCGACTTGCAAAATGCCATCATTCTGGCCGATGTTTCGCTGTTCCGCGCCCAGCTAAACAGATAAATCGCGTTTGCTAGTTCCAGAGCCAGCTGATCGACATCACCGTCGCCATGTAGGTCGGCATTCTCTCGCGGCCACCGAGACCTTGCGGTGTTAACTACTCCTGTAATCAAGTTTTGGAACTGCTCGTCAGCAGCCTGTCGGCCGAAAATCTCGGCAGCGACATCCAGCAACGCAGACCGCGAAGGATCTACGTCGAATGCCTCGTCGAGCTTTAGGTAGCTGTCAATCTTTCGTTTGAGCTCCGAGAGCGGAGGCTCATCGACGGCTGCGATGTCGACCACAAGTGAGACCAAAGAGACTAGAACACGCCAATTTTCGTCACGCATTTCTTGGATAATACGCGTCAAAAGCCCTGAAGGATCTCTCACCACGAATGCGCTATCTGGCGCTATCCAACCAGCTTTTGAGAAAACAGATATAGGGTCACGGCTGATCCAGCACTGATCCGGCGACCCAGTCGGAAGCGTCGCAAGCAACTGAGGATTCGGCACCCACTCCTCAGCTGTGACGCGACCGAGCATCGCTATCTGATCTGCCGGTAGAGTAGCACCAAGATCCACCAGTTCTGCAGAGATTGCCGCTCTCATCCGGATAGCCGAGAGGTCGAAAACGGAATTGCGTACCCACCTGCCCCAGACTTCTTGATCGTCCAAAAGTCTCAGAGGCGTCCGCGCGTGGAGCCAATTGCCGAGTGCTCCAAGAGCCGAATTCGACGGCGTAAGTACTCGCATCAACTGATCAGCATGCAGCCATAGCAGGTAAAACGCGATCTCGGGTTTCAAGTTGCGCCACGCCTCAACCAAAAGCGCCTGTCGTCCGCTGTGTCGAAGAATTGTTCGGAAGAACCGCAACCTTTCATCATCGAGCGATGTGAGGAAATTGAGATCGTCATCATTCAACTCACCGGTCTGCGCCAGCGCGAAAACGCGAGCAAGCGAGAGGGAGAGAAATCGCTCAGGGTTGTTCGGGACCTTTCGAACTGCGAGCACATAGCTGTCCAAAATTTCTTCCGGGACCCTTCGCGGAATACTGGAGAGCCTCCAAACGGCTTCCTTTGCACCAACCTTATCGCTCAACATTTTAAAGGAGGACGCAATCATCTCCTCTCCGTTTCCTGAAAACTCGCCAGGAAGCCCAAGGTAATTCAGTAGAACGCAAGGGGTCGGCAGCTCGAAATCAGCAATGCGTAACTGCTCAGTGGTTTTGAGACGAGCATCCAACAGAGTGAGTTGCCTCGAAAAATCTGCGGCATATAGGTCGTGGATAACCTCCATCCTTCGTTCAGGGCTCGGCTCGTTCGCCACGGCAACTAGTTCTTCCTCCGATATCGGCTTGCCAATACTGCCTATGGGCATCGACATCTTGAGAACGTGTTCCCTCGTTCGTGGATCCGGGTGGAGTAGCGCCATCGTAACTTGGTCAAGAGGGTAAGACTTTTGTCCTCGTTTAACGATGGCTTTCGGCTGTCCCTGTTGTTCGTCCAAAGAAATTTGCGCGAACTTCTTGCTCTCGTGGAACTCGAACTTGGCAATACGACTACTGCTTGAACACGCCTCACGAAACGCGGTCGCTAACGGACCCACCGCCACTCGTTCGTCGCTAATCTCTAGCAACATAACAGTTTGACGGTCGATTATGTTATCGATTCCCCGCCGTGAAGCCACTTGGTTAGCCCAATCGAGCGGAAAAAGTCGCAAATATTCAGCGACTACACGGCGCATCAGTGATTCGAACGCGTTCTTTAGGCGCTTATTTTTGTCGTCCGAGGCTTCAAGAAGCCTCGCCAGCATTCCGGCGATCGTCTCTGCTATGAGATCGCCTGCCTCAGGGTCAACTTCAACGAGGGGCTCAACAACCGTTGCCATCAGCCAGTTGACGTAACTGGCCCGCTCAGATTTTGCCAGCGCCGGTTCGCCGAGTTCCGCGTGGAGAGGCAGAGCCAGCGCCTGCGAGACATTCAAGGCTCCGAATTGTCGGAGGACGTTGGGTTGCTCGGAGCATGTACGATTCGGCGCGCAATCAAGACGGAGGTTCGACCAGACCCATGACGACCGCGCCCTCTTCTGTTCGTCGGTTGCGGCGGGCTCGTCCCAAATTCGCGCAAATAGATCTTGAGCAATGTGCGTGAGTTGGAGGATGCGACGGCTCTCGCCAATTACTTGGCCACTGGGATCGATCTCGACGGTGAGGTCGATATGCTTGAGATTGATGGCGTCTTGTGCAAACCAGCTCTTGATCGCCTTCAAATCATCATTTTCAATGAGCTTCCCATTCACGACTGGGGCTGCACTGATCTGAGCATAAAGTTCGTCAGCGTCTACGGGCAGGAATGAGTATCCAGCGTCGCGTAACAACTTCATCACGAGATAATATTCGGTATCACTTAGGGAGCCGACCTGTCGAAGTGTTGACAGTATTTGCCCGAGATTGACGGCGTTCGTTGACGGATTTCTCGATATGGTTCTGTCTTCGATCCAATAGAGCGGTAGATCGTCATCCTCACTTCGGGGCAGCGTTTCGAGGAGGCAACGAACATGAGCAGGAGCTTCGCGACGCATAGCTTTGAATTCTTCAACGCGCGCTGGGAGACTATGCCACTCCGAAGAACCTAAGCGGGTGGCGACTATCTTCCGAAGCTCCTCCAGCCTGTTGCCAATGCCCTCCTCGAACTCGAAAAGCGAAACTTGCGCGAGTAGTTGATCAAGATCGGCCTGTAGGATATTTGTCGGGAAAGAACGAGCTATGGGTTCGAGAAGGCCAAAGAGCATCAGGTCCAGAACCGCCGACTGGCCGACCATGACTGTGTCCAACGACAACTCGGGAAAACCCATGTCGTTTGAAATGCCGAAACTTTCACGAGCCTTTTGCATTTCCACATTCGTAAGGTGACCAGATTGGAAGGCATTTTCCAAGAGCGCGCTAAAGATGCCGAGTCCAACATCATCGTCTGGCAAGTGCCTCAGCGCTTCCAACTTGAAAACTCCGACCTTCGGAGAAGCAACGATATTGACCGCGCTGTCTCGCCGGGCGACCGCTCGCACTTGCCTAGCTATTTCTGGCGAAACCGTTCCGAATTTTGCGCGCATCTCTATCAGGGCTTCTGGGAGAGATGCCGGGACATGGATCGCGAAAACTCGCTCGATCTTGTCCAAGATTCCGACTCGATCAGCTAGGAAAAGCGCGCTTAGATCTAGCCGTAGACCCGGTCGGCGAGTGGTATCAATTACATCGGCTGTTCGCTTTGTCCCTGCGGTCAGAAACATGGGGAACTTAAGACCAAAATTCGCACGCCTCGAATTCCGGTCTCCCAGAAACAGCAAGCCATAATCTTTGGCGTCACCACTGAATGCCAAGGCTGATGGATTGCTTCCAGCAAGCCATTGATCGATTAGTGCTCTATACTGATCGGCTCGCTCGTTCATAAACTTAATGACAGCTTCAACGCTATCGAAGCGCATCATTTGACTTTCAGAATCTGGTTCGATAACCAGCCTCCCGATCATCTCGTCCTGCACCTCTCTCAACCCAAGTTCGGATGAAAGCGCCAAGAGCTGAGGAAGCAGCTCTTTTGGTAACTGGTCGCGCTGAATGTCTGCAATCACGCGTCGTGCAGTGTCAGGAGCGAAATTTCGAAGCGCGTTGGCCACCCTTAACGCATTCACGTCATCAAGCGACCGAGCCTGAATTGCATCGTTCGTCACCTGGGTCGCGTCTTCGAGCGCCCCTATGCGCACGTAGGCGTTGAAGAGCTGCCTTCTGAGATCAGAATCATCAGATTGGCTAAGTAGCGACTTCAGGTCCTTGATCAGATTCAGATGATCACCGGTCGCCTCTTGCGCCCGCAGGCGAAGCTGAACTAGCCTCGGAGGCAAGACAAGGCCAGCTCGGGACGCCTCCGTGAGCACCGCAATGGAGACTGGAGCATTGTCAGAGTGGAAGGCAGCTACAGCAACAATTTCAAACACGCGCAGGGTTCCAATGACCGTGAGCTGATTCCTCAGTTCTAGTACCTCGGCGTATGCCTTCCGAGACATGAGGAACTCAGAGCCCGCGATCAGAGCCTCGACGCTCGACAAGCCAGACGAAAGAAAGGCGACGAGCGGAGCGAAGTTCCCAGTCTCGATCCCATAGCGGACTGCTGCTGAATAAGACGCCTCTGGCGATACAGCATCTTCACCGAACTGCTTGCGCCACTCGTTGAAAAAATCTTCGGCTTCAGGAAAGTGGCTCTTAAACTTCTCGAAGACGGCGATAGCGCGCGAAGGCTTGTCCACCTTGGCAGCTAAGAGAGCGAGCGCGACTACATGTCCCGGCGTCCCCTCGCCTTTGCGCAATAGATCGCCAATGGCCTTCTTGATCTTGCCCCGACGCATAGGAAGATTGTTTTGAAGGCACCACACAATGGCAGAAGGATCTGGAACAGTCCTAGCCAACAGGTATCTTCCATACATTCTGGCCTCTTGCCTCTTTTCGGGATGCAAGATCAGTGCAGCGAGCTTCCAGATCTCAACTTCTCGGCGCAGATCGCCATCAACGACAGACAGCAGCCCTTCAAATTCCTGTCTGGCGGCATCCAGCTGATTATAAGCAGCTTGATCTGACCGGACCAACGCGCGGCTGATGGGGTCCGGGGGGCCGCCAAAACCGGGCATTACGCCTTCGACAAGAGCGGAGGCAATCCGGATAACCCCGCGTGTTAGCCGCACGATAGCGCCTTCAGGCTCCTTAGAAAGAGCTGAATTAACCAGATTCAGCGCCGCAGAAGCGCCCCCACCGGATAGCAAGGTAGCGATGCCGCGGAGACGCAGAACCTCACTGGAAACATCGTCACCGAAAAGCGGAGAAAGCACATCGAGTGCTGCATGCGGTTCTTCCGCGTCGATCCACAATCCCGCTGCAAGCTCCCGCTCCCGTCTGGTCGTAGGCATGCCGAGCTCACTAAGTGCAGCACCGACCCCGGCCGTCGCCCGGGCGATCATCACGCGGGCGGATGGATCCGGCTCTTCACTTAAAGCATCAGCCTCCGACACGAGCGCGTCAACCTTGTCGAGGTCACCTTCAGTGAGTTCGATCATGGCAAGAATACGAAGCCCTTTAGCACGGACCGCAGGATCGATCGTTTGCCAAGTGGCCTCTTCAGCGCGATTTGACGTAAACCATTTGCGGATAGCCGATCTCTTGCCGCGTCTAAGCTCGGTTATCGACGCTTCAAGTTCACGGGAAACTGCGCTGTTAAAGGGGGCAACTATCGCGTCTTGTAACTGGGCCGCTAATGCGGCGATCGAGCCACCAAGCTTATTGGGCGACACGGTAGACGAGGGGTTGACTGACGGACTATCGCTTTCGATCTCCGCCGACATAGCATCCACCCAGTACCGATTAAAATACCGGTCAATCAACCGAGGGTCGTTTCGTAAAAGGTCCGAAATATGGACAGAATCCCATAGATGAAATTGAATCCCTCTCTTGGCGAGAGACTTGGCAAGTATTCGTGCCGCTTCGTTCATGTCGTCGTCGTTGGCGGTGACGGTCACGGCGAGGATGAAGTGACGAACGTTTTTGCCCTTCCAGTGACCATCCAAGTGGGCGCAAAAATCCTGGATCCATGGGCGAAACTCCCACGCATCGACCTTCTGATAACATTTGGCAGAAAGCACAACGACGGGATCGTGCAACTTATCGAAGCCCTCTACATCGACTCCATACTGCTCTACTCCGGGTGTACGCTTTAATGCCACCCGAAGAACTTCTTTAAACACTGGCTTTAAGATCGCTCGGCAAAGTTCTTCGAACTTTCTCGATCCAACAGCGACGAGCGGAAGTACGTCTTCACGGTGCCCGGACGGCAGAGGGACCCCGGTTTCAACCGTCTTTCCCCGCTGCGGCTCTTTGGTTTTGCTATTTACTGGTTTCTTAGTAGCCATCTACGAATCCGTGCATTAGCAGATCGTTAAAGCACGAATCGCGAGCATAGAAAATCTTTGCATTACATCATCCGACAGATTTTTTGGGCAACTTGCCGAAATGACTTTTGTTGTTTTCCAATCAGCCGTTAGCTGGGCGATTGGCCGACGATTCCCGACGGGTTCACAACACGCCGCTGGTGAATCCCAGTTTTTCCGATGGCGATTGATATCGTGGATAGCTTTGCGAGGTATCAAAGGCTGAATATGCACAAAGAAGCAAGTGGGTTCTGCCACTCATCGAGTGGCGCCAATTCGGCTGGAACGGCCCGCCGGTAAACTGTGGAATATAAGGCTGCGGCGTTGGGGCCATGGCCGGCAGTCGTGGACCTTTTGAACCGACATAACTAGTGTAGATGCTGTCACATTTAAAGGAACAGAGCGTGCACGACAAGCGGTACCAGGTCTTCATCAGTTCGACATTTCAAGATCTCCGCGACGAGCGCCGTGCGGTACAGGATGTAATCATAAGCATGGGTGATTTTCCCGTGCAGATGGAGTCCTTTCCGGCTGCCGACGAAGATCAATTCGAGTTTATCAAATCCCTGATCGATAAGTGTGACTACTATGTCCTTATCATCGCCGGACGTTATGGCAGCCCGGCTGAAGACGGCATCAGCTACACCCACAAGGAGTTTCGATATGCCGTGGAGAAGGGTGTCCCGGTTCTGGTGATGCTCCACGGAGAGCCTGGCAAAATCCCAGCTGAGAACCTCGAGGAAACCGATTCTGGACGGCAATCGTTGAAAAACTTCATCAAAGAGGCCGAGCACAAGCGACTCCGGAAAGCTTGGTCGAGCCTCGGCGATCTCAAGTTGGCCGTTCGCGAGGCCCTAGATCACGCGAAAGCCACTAAGCCGCGCGTCGGATGGATACGGGGCGACGCAGTGGCGAGTATTGAGACACTTGAGGAATTAAACGAGGTTCGGAAAGAAAATGAGAAGTTTCGCGTCGCACTTGGCAACCTCAGCGTCGAGATCGCACTTCCTAAGCTCCCCGGCGCTGACGAGCCCATTATTCTGACGCTTCTGCCTGTGATCTCGAACAAGGGCACGAAGCGCGGCAGCTCTGCCAAAGTGCAAGGATCTTGGATAACATTCTTTCCCCTGTTCTTCTCCAACCTGGATTTTTCGACAGACCCCTGGAAGGGCGAATTCTACGTCGATCACGACGCTTCATGCGTGCAGATCGCGTCCGCAATCGCGGGGGAGCTCGCTCCAATAGACGCCACGGGCTGCTTTAAGATAACGCGGAGCACGCTAGATCGGCTGATTTCTTACTACACGGAGGCCGGGCTAATGATAGCCGGGAATGAGGGGCAAACCCCTTTCACGGAGACTGCGCAGCGTCTTGCACGCCGACACCATGTCGTGGGGAGCGCCTCGCCATTCACCATTGTCGAGGGCGACGTGAGCATTACTACTATCGGCTCCATCGGCGGAGATTTCTCAAGAAACCTGGACGACGAAATCCCATTCTAGAATCCGTGTTGATACCGTGATTATTCCATTTGCGTTTTCACCCGCAGTTGGAATCAAATCACTAGAAGATACCCACCATGTGGAAGCCAACCTTCTGGTCGACCTGCACTGGATGAAATGGCCAGAAGTCGCGCAGAACAGCGGCGTGTGGGTGGCCGTAGCTTTTGTGATTGGGATCAGAGGAAAAAATACTTACTTCTGGGTTCAGAAGCGAAGCCAACCCAGCGTGCCAACTCCCCTTGGCTCCGTGGTGCATGACCTGCAGGATACCGGCACGATCAAGGCGGCCATAGGGGCGCTAGTGCTTCTCGAAATCACGGAGTTGTCTGCCTGCGCAGATGCTCCCATCACCAGTATACATTTGCGCGAACCTGGTACTCCCCTCAAAAAGCCCCACTGGTTGCGAGGAGCCCAGCCATAGCAAAGTCGCCACAGGATCAACGGGACCTGAATAAAGGAAAAGAGAAATTATGTTACGTTCCACCGAACCTCGGAAGACTCTTTCGTACAGGCACTTAAGCTTTCCCAGCGTTCTGCTGCGCGTGGAAGGCAAATTCAGCATGTCCTGAACAAGCTTCGACGCCCGAGATTTAAATTTCGTCGTGATCTTGGGCAGCACCGAAGCATCGTTATAGGGCAAGAACTCCCAGAAAAAGGGAATAGATATAGTCCCACCTCGCTTGAGGTAGCGCGCTCGCGCGTTGGCTTGTGCTTCGAACAGTTCGCTTTCTGCATCTTCAGGAGGTTCGCCGTATTCATATCTCAACGGAAGTTTCCCCGGCCCTTCATGATCTGGTCGTGGATCCATAGGTGGAGGCAGCGGACCATCGTCTCGGTCCGAAGGTAATACGAAAATGATTTCGCCGATGTCACCTCCATCCAGTCCGCGGAGGTAACCCACGGGATCAACATAGAATCCTAACTCGGCGTCGTCGGCGGAAAGCCCTTGCTGTAGTGCTAGCACAAGCCGCTGAAGCGGAGTAAGATAGGGAAGAAGGATCACTCTGATCGGAGACGACCGCACGAGGCGCGAAAAGCCGCTGATATGGTCCTTGTCGAAATGCGAAAGAACGGCGAGATCGATGCCGGAGAGGCTGAGCAACGCGCGTTGCCGGTGGGCTTTCGCTATCGCATCCGAAAGCAAACGATCGGTAGACGTGGTGCCGCAATCATAAATCCAGCTAAAGCGCGGACCGTTCTCGGTCACAATTGCACCGGTGGAGAACAGGCCTTGCCCGACCGGCCACCAATCGAGATGCAGATATCGAGCAGCTTGTCGTATCGATGCCGAACGCCCAGGAAGAGAGAGGAACACCGCGGGATCGAGATGCGGTCGATATCGGCTAACTTGCATGTAGAACTGAACAGCCGCTTCAGACGCCGCGGGGACCGCACCGTAAAGGTAGCCATCACGGATCTGAGCTATCAAACGATGGTTCAGGTCCCGATCTGGGCGCGTGAAATGCGCAAGAATCGCTTGATTGGTGGGCCGAGGGGTGAGGTTCAGCATACCCTTTATTATGGCGATTTCTACGCTCGATAACGTCTTTGCGGATGCCATTCCCCCCCCCCAGGTTTCACGTATCGCCTATGTCGAAAATGAGCCGCCATCGAAGTCGTTCAAAATCGCATATGTATGCTTATGGAGATAAAATATTGTACTCAAGTGATAATTACTGTGTTCATCATATTTAGACGTGAACCTCAATCCCGACCAAACGAACACAGAGCCTTTCTGCTGCGTCCGTTTCGTGGAGAATATTTGTCTGGCATTGCCCAGCCGACGACTTCTCCAGTATAGCGGATCCCAACCGGTTCGATTGTTCGCTCTCTATCCCATACCTGATGTGGTTTTCCAATTAATATCGCATGATCGAATCTACATAACTGGCCAAATGGTAGCGCTTATTTGGGACTAAAATTTTTCTAACAATTTCGCAAAATTGCGAAGATTCTTTTCATGAGTAAGTCCTTGTTTTGCCTTTATTATTTTTCTCCAGATAGTTCGAGGCGTTCTCGGCATATCCAACGGCATCCACAAAAACTGTGCTACAATTTCAAAAAGACGCGTCGGTCATGAAATGCATTTTTTCCACTAAGGACTGCAATCGCAGTTTTAATGCGGAAAACGACAGCCAGCAATCAGACATGTCATCCCGGCGCCCGTGCCTTCGAATTGACGAGCAGGTTCTCGCTCATCGCGAAATTTAGAGCAAGTAAAAACAATAACTTATCATTATTCTATCAACCTAAACGGCGCTTAGCTTTCGTTACAGTGACGGTAATTTTTTGTATCCATCACCATCGATAATTATACAGTATCGATGGTGATTGATTTCAGGGCGCAAATCAGCAAAAGTCGGGCAAAAGGGCGGCTGTTTAACAGGAGAAAAAGACGCGCAAGAACCTATTCAGAGCGATGCGCTTGCCGGTGACGCGCGCTACGAGCACGTGCAACAAAACGGTCTCGGATCTCGGCAAACAGCGCCGGTGGTAGCGGACCGTAATAGCCGCTGTCGCTATCGACAGGCCGCAGATCCGGTCCCGGCCAGACAAAGCGATTGCTTTCGCTGAGCACGATCCACGAACGCTCATCATCCAGGCCAAGACGGCGCTTGGTGGCAGCGGGAATTTCGACCGCTTCGTCAGCCCGTTGCGGCGGTGTATGGGTGACGGGCAAAACCCTGACAACGGGAGATCCGTCTTCCAGTGTCGTCGTGATAGCTAATACGAGAACAGGACGATCCTTGTCGCCCTCTTCTCGCCCTTGTTCAAACTGCCAATGCCACAAATAGGAATATCTGAAAATCCAACCGACCTTGGGCTCACTCGGAATCATGCTATTTTTCGTTCAGTTCACGATCGAGATGCTCAAGGCCTGCTTCCATCGAGGCGGCTTCAACGGCCGCGAGATCGTCTTCGGTGAGCGTAGCGGTCAATTCGACGCGACGCTCGCGCCGCATCAAACGCAGATAATCCTCGTAAGCGAGCAGAACGGTGCGCGGGCGACCGTTTTTGGTAATGATGACCGGGTCGCGCACGGCAGCGTCCTGGTAAGCGCCAAAATTCTTGGAAATGGCTGCGGCTGTTACTGTGGATGTCATGATCAACCTCCGTTTTCCGTAATATACGGAATTTCCGTGTTTTCCGCAAGTTTTTAAATCGAGAAGCATCGTGCAATGACCAGACCAGACCGCTTGTCTTCGAATGTCCAGAGCCGGGCAGAACAACTCGATACGATTGCCGCCGTTTTGCCGATGAACCGGCGCGACATGCTGGCCGGCATTTTGACCGATGAGGATGTCGAGACACTGCGCCATCTGGTCAATGAAGGCATGGGTGAAAACACGCTGCGCGCGCTGACCTCGGATCTGGCCTATCTTGAAGCCTGGTCGATGGCCGTAACCGGTAGCCCGCTCCCCTTCCCGGCGCCGGAAGCCCTGTTGCTGAAATTCATCGCCCATCATTTATGGCGGCCACAGCAACGCGAGATCGAACCCGACCACGGCATGCCGTCCGCTGTGGAAGAGGAATTGCGCCAACAAGGCTTTTTGCGTGTGTCCGGACCGCATGCGCCAGCAACGGTGCGCCGGCGTCTGGCCAACTGGTCGACGCTGACCCGCTGGCGCGGTCTGGAGGGTGCGTTTTCCTCACCGGCCGTCAAAGCGGCAATACGCCTTGCGGTCCGCGCCATCAACCGGCCACGCAGCCGCAAGAGTGCCCATGCGATTACCGGCGATATTCTGGACAAGCTGCTGGCGACGTGTTCGGGAGAGAACCTCACCGCTTTGCGGGATCGGGCCATTTTGATGGTAGCCTTTGCCTCGGGCGGACGCCGGCGCAGTGAAATCGCCGGCTTGCGTGTAGAACAGCTTGTCAAACAGGTGCCGGTCACCGATGAGGACGGCCTTCCCCTCCCTTCGCTCGGCATTCATCTTGGTCGCACCAAAACCAGTGGCGCCGACCACGATGAAACTGTCTATCTGACCGGGCGACCCGTCGAAGCCCTCATCCGCTGGCTGGAAGCAGCCAGGATCGACAAGGGCAGCGTGTTTCGAAAAGTCGATCGCTGGGGCAATGTGTCCACGCGAGCGCTCGAACCCAGCGCCGTCAACCGGATCGTCAAACAACGAGCGCAAATGGCGGGCCTTGATGCCACAGAGTTCTCCGCCCACGGCCTGCGCTCCGGCTATCTCACCGAAGCGGCCAATCGTGGCATTCCATTGCCCGAAGCCATGGAACAATCTCGCCATCGCTCCGTGCAGCAGGCGTCCGATTATTACAACAATGCCAAACGGCGCAGCGGGCGAGCGTCGCGATTATTGAGCTGATCCAGAAAACGCTTTGTCCCCTCCCCAAAAATACGGCAGATGTCGTATTGAAGTCGAACGATTGCGCAGTTAATCGCGAAGAGGTTATATACGCCCCATCGCTGTGGGGACAGCAAATCGGGGGCAATCATGGGGCAGCAGAAATCTAAAACCGAACTTTCGCGCGAGCCGGTTTCGCAGCGTCAGCGGCGTCTGATATGGCTCTCATCCGCTGTCTTTGCCTCGGCGCTCAGTTTACCGCTTCCGGGCAAAGCCGAAACCTGGGTTGGCGGTTACGGATTTTGGGATTCTCCTTCTTCCTGGCAGGAGGGAACCATTCCCAACGCATCAGGAACCGTAGCAAGATTTGTAGGGAACGACATGTTCACCTATTTCATCTACCTGAACGGACAACAATTCACAGTAGGTGAGCTCAATATATCGGGATCTGGAAGCGGGGGGTTTAGCTTTCAAAATGGTACATTGATCCTCTCCGCTACGAACGGAAGCGCAGCTATCAATGTCGCCAACAATTACGGTCTAATTTTCAATCGTCATTTTGACCCCATCAAGGTTCATCTTGCGTCAGATACAGTGATCAACACATCAGGCGCGTCTTCAATACATTTCGTCTCCGAAACGACTATTTCCGGGCCCGGTGCCCTTCTAAAGCAGGGTGAAGGTGCCCTTTATCTCGATGGAGCAAATACCTATACCGGCGGCACAACAATTTCCGAGGGAACAGTCGTCGTCAATCATGCAACAAATGGCATCATCGATACATTCGGCAGTGGCGAGATCTCGCTGGCGGGTGGACGTCTGCATTCAACGACAGATGGCGCAATTACAAACGACTTGTCTGTTGCCTCTGGCTCGACCTCGACCGTGAGCGCGGGCCCGGGAACAACATTGCGTCTCGGAGACGCCAGCGGCAGCTCAACATTAGGTCTGGCAGGCAACCTCGTCGTCGGCGCCACCGGGACTAACGGCACGGTTATTTGGGACAAACTGTTCGGCTCGATCTATGGCGGCGCCACATTGTCTGTAGCCTCCGGAACACTGAAAGCAAGTGCCGGTTCCTCTCTTGGCTCATTCACCAGCTCCGTATCGGCGACGCGTGTAGGATCGAATGCCGTTCTCGATCTGACAGAAACCGGTGGGAGCATTTTGAATTTGCAGGATCTTTCTCCAGGATCGGGCGGTACCGTGGCCTGGTCAGGCAATCTGGCGATTTCCGGAGGCAATTTCTCTGGTAATCTCGACGGTCAGACGAACCGTGGAGTTGCGGCATCTCTGCTGAAAACGGGGTCAGACACACTGGTTCTAAGCGGTAATAACCATCTAACCGGTTTCACTACGATTTCAGGCGGCGTCTTGCGCGCAGGCAGTTCGACGGGCTTAGCTGGGCATATCCCTTATACCGTCAATGGAGGCACACTTGATCTGAACGGCTATGATCTGGCCATGTCGTATTTCAGCGGAAGTGGCGGCTCTGTTACTCTGGGTAGCGCCGACCTGACTGTCGATCAGTCGGCCACCACGACTTTTGCAGGTACAATCGCCGGTTCAGGCAGCCTTATCAAAACCGGCACCGGCACACTGACACTGACACTGACACTGACCGGAAACAATTTTTACACCGGCGGAACAGAAATCTCGGGCGGCACGCTTGCTGTGCACCAGGGATCGGTCATCGATGCATTAGGCACAGGTCTGATTACGCTCAACGGGGGACGGCTGCACTCGGCTCTCGGGAGCTCCACGCTCAACAGCTATCTCGTTGCAGCGGGTACAACGGGAACGATCACTACCGCAACAGGTACGTCGCTGTGGCTCAATGGCGGTTCGGGGCAGAGCTTCTCCCTTCAGGGTGATCTGGTCATCGGGACGAACGATGCAACGGGTGACGTGATTATGGACGTCATCGGTACGAATGCAGCGCCCGCTTCGACAATAACCGTTGCATACGGACGCCTTGTCGACGGTAACGGCTCGCTTGGAAGTCTTACCGGGTTTGCAGGTGCAACACGCATCGCCTCTGGCGCAGCGCTCGATTTCGCTGCTCAGGGCGGCACAATTCGCAACCTGCAGGATGCCGCCCCGGGAAACGCCGGCACAGTCAAGTGGTCCGGTAATCTTAACGTGTATGGCGGTAGTTTCTCCGGTCAATTCGACACTTCGCAAGGAGGCGCGCTCGTCAAAGGGAGTACGGACACTCTTCTTCTCAATGGCGATAACTATAATTTCAGGGGCACGACCTCCGTTGCAGACGGCAAACTGATCGTCGGTGACGCCAACAACAGCAGTGCTGTGCTCGGTGGGACCATCAACGTTTTATCCGGTGCGACCCTTGGCGGGTACGGCTCGGTTGGCGAAACGACGGTTCAGTCAGGCGGTCTTTTGTCGCCCGGCAATTCCATCGGCATCCTGACCGTCGACGGCAATCTGACGCTCGCGCCCGGTTCAACCCTCGAGGTTGAAATTGCAGCAAATGGCGCTTCCAATCGCCGCTCTGATATCGTGGGTGTCACAGGCACGGCAACGATTTCGGGCAGTACGGTTTCTGTGACGGCTATCGATCCGCAAACCAGTTATAAGAGCGCCCAAAACTATACAATTTTGCACGCGGACGGCGGCGTCAGCGGAACTTTTGATACGATTGTCTCGAAATCGGCCTTTCTTGATCTGAATACGATTTATGCGGCAAACGATGTCTTTCTGAATGTCGCCATCAAGCAAGATCCAGTCGTACCTGTCGATCCTGAAACGCCGACGCCGGGTCTACCAGCAGGTCCCGGCACGCCTGAGCCTGAAAAGCCCTCCCCTGCCCTCTTTTCGACTGTCGCTCAGACCCGCAATCAGCTGGCAACCGCTGGCGGGCTGGATACGCTGGCGCAGACGGGTTCGTCGCTTGCGCTCTATAACAGCCTGTTGATGCTATCAGCCGATGAAGCGCGTGCGGCCTTCGATAGCCTTTCGGGTGAGGCTTACGCTTCGGCCAAGGGCGTGCTGATCAACGACAGCCAGTTTATCCGCAATGCCGCAATCGGTCGTCTGCAACAAGCCTTTGGCGGCGCTCCAGCAACGCCAATCAATGCGCTTTCCTATGCCGGAACGCAAAGGCATGGTTCGGCTTCCGCCTCTGCCATTGATGCCGTGGCTCCAGCCACCATTGCCTCTGCTCACAATCTCTATGCCGCCTGGGGCAATGCCTTTGGCGCATGGACGAGACAGGATAGCAATAGCAATGCAGGATCGGTAAAATCCTCTATTGGCGGCTTTGTCACCGGTATTGATGGTGCGGTTCTCGATACATGGCGTCTCGGACTTCTGGCAGGCTACAGCCATTCCAGCTTCGATGTGGATGATCGCGCCTCGTCAGGCAGCAGCGATAATTATACGCTCGGCGCCTATGCGGGAACGGAGTGGACGCTCAATAATGGCCATGCCTTGGCATTCCGGTCCGGTCTTGCCTATACATGGCATGATATCGACATGAACCGTTCTGTCGCGTTTCCCGGCTTTGCCGACAATCTGACCAGCGACTACGACGCGGGAAGTTTTCAGCTCTTCGGCGAACTTGGCTATAAGATCCACTATGGCAAAGCCCTTTTCGAGCCATATGCCGGGCTTGCCTATTTGCGTCTGAAAACCGATGGATTTAATGAGAAGGGCCAGACAGCGGCGGCCCTTGCGGTTCAGTCCGACACGACGGAAACCAGCTTCTCAACACTCGGCCTCCGCGCATCGACAGAGTTTGCTCTGGGCAGCATCACGGCAACAGCACGAACCGATCTTGGCTGGCGACATGCCTATGGTGACATCACGCCGGTTTCCACTGCGAGCTTCATCGGTTCTGACGCCTTCACAGTCTCAGGCCTGCCAATCGCCGAAGATGCAGCTCTCATCGAAACTGGGCTTGATTTCAAGCTGACCGACGATGCCACCCTCGGCCTCTCCTATAACGGCCAGTTCGCATCAGGAGCAAAACAGAACGGCTTCAATGCGAAACTCAGTGTGAGTTTTTGAATTGGAGTCTGCCTATGCTACCATCTAGTGATCAAAATTGGCCAATCCAGACAAAAAAATACCTGAACAGATGGATCAACTCCCAGCCCTTCGGTACCAAGTGCCTCATTAAGGTCACGGAGCCGCTCGGATATTAGGCTGCGTACTGCCCTCCTCCATTTTTTCAAGCGAAGAATGCCGCGAGACTAATCGACATCTGGCGTGCGAGCATTATCTAATAATGAAATCGCTTCCGCTTGCGCCCTTCCAGCCCAGTCGAGGCGCACTGCATTTTTCATTGAATGTCTGCGTATGCTTTGTGACGACACAGTCTGCCGCAGAAATTTGAGATCTTTGTCCCGAGCTGGCACAACCAGCCCCAAATACCATTAACGAAACAAGTATCACAATGTTGATAGACTTCATTACCATTATATAACTCTTACTTTGGTTTTCCGAATTCGAATAATGCAGCGCCATCTCGGCGTTTGAACGCGTTGAATAGGCTCACATTCTTAATTGTTGACGATCTATACAAAATATGTGAGCTTTTACTCGTATTGTCTACTCGTATTAGGAAATCAAGAACATGGCCAAGCTCAACGCTACAAATCCCAGAAAAGCCGCCTCGCAAGAGAGGTCGAAAATGACCGTCGAGGCGATACTGGATGCCACTGCTCGCGTTTTGGTGCGCGATGGATATGCGCGGGCCAGCACAAATCGCGTCGCTGCCGTAGCGGGTGTGAGCATTGGATCGCTCTACCAATACTTTCCCAATAAGGAGTCGCTTGTGGCTGCGCTCGTCGCAAGGCACAATCGTGAAATTCTGGTTCTGCTGGAAAATGCCATGCAAGAATGCGCGTCAGACGACCTGAACAGCGCCATGCGGGAGCTCATTCGCGCGATGATTGCTGCACATCGGGTCGATCCCGAACTCCACCGGATCTTGAAAGAAGAAGTTCCCCGCATTGGAAAACTTGCCGAGGTGGAAGCAATCCGCAAGGATACGCTCTATCTGGTTCGGCATTATCTGGAGCAATGTAAGGAAGACGTTCAGCTCAAGGACCTCGATACAGCTGCGTTCATATGCGTCACGACAGTGGAGACATTGACCCATGCCATCGTCCTCAATGATTGCGGTCACTCCCTCTCGGACGAGGCCGATATTGTCGAGCACATCACCCGGATGATTGCGGGATATCTGGGCACTGCACCAATACCTATCCGTGCTATTTTGAAAGAAGCGGCCTGATCACAAAGGTTCAAGATGCGATCGAACTAAAACAATCATCAGGATCGTTAAGCAGCGGGTGGTAACAAGGCCTGGCGTGTAAGGATAGACACCCCAGGCAGAAATCCGATCAGGTCCATAATCAGCGAGCTTGACTTATTCTAATCTCGGTGCAAATTTTCATGGATGGGGTTGCGATCGCCCCACGAGGCCACGGCTGGAGAATCGCGTCCTGAGATCCCGAGCAACCGGAGGACGCGTTGTGACGTTTTTTCTTGAAATCACGCCCGAGAAACTGAACCGGCTCGTTGGTACGCCCAATGCGCCCACGATTATCGACGTGCGCAACCATGAAGAATTCGCCGCCGATAGCCGCCTCATTCCGGGCTCAATGCGACGAGATCACAAGGAACTCGACAGCTGGGTAGGAGAGATCAATAGACCCTCCATCATCATCTGCCAGAAAGGCCAGAATCTTAGTCACGGCGTAGCGGCCCATCTTCGCGCAATCGGCAAGGCTGCGGAAGTCCTTGAAGGGGGGTTCAATGCATGGTGGGCATTGAAGTATCCGCTAGTCCCGGAAGCAAAGTTGCCATCGCGCGATAGTCTCGGCCGTACCGTCTGGGTAACACGTTCGCGGCCAAAGATTGATCGCATCGCCTGTCCGTGGTTGATTAAACGATTTGTCGATCCTTCGGCGATCTTCCTGTTTGTACCGGCGGGCGAGGTTGTGTCCGTTGCGGATCGCTTCAATGCCGCGCCATTCGACGTAGAGGACGTTTACTGGAGCCATCGCGGCGAGCGGTGCACATTCGATGTCATGGTTGAGGAGTTCAACCTCGGTAGCGACGCTATGCTTCGGCTAGCAGCGATCATCCGTGGGGCAGACACTGCCAGACCCGAGCTGGCCCCCGAGGTAGCAGGATTATTGGCTGCTTCGCTAGGTTTATCTCGCATGTTCAACGATGATCGCGAACAGCTCTCGGCGGGTATGACACTCTACGATGCCTTCTACAGATGGTGCCGCGATGCAAATGATGAGACCCATAATTGGCCCAATCCGAGGAAGGTATAACGATCATGACTTACCCGGCAAAGGCCGACGCGAATATGGTTGAACCCGCCGCTGACATTGTTCCGCTCGCAGAAGCGGTTAAGGTGTGGGCGCGCGTCGCTGCTCTCAGCTTTGGCGGTCCCGCAGGCCAGATAGCCGTAATGCATCGCATTATCGTTGAGGAGAAATGCTGGATAGGCGAGCAACGCTTTCTTCATGCACTAAATTATTGCATGCTCCTGCCGGGTCCGGAAGCTCACCAGCTAGCCATTTATGTCGGCTGGCTCATGAACAAGACGAAAGGCGGCATGATAGCGGGCCTGCTGTTTGTTCTGCCGGGGTTTCTGGCAATTTTGGCACTGAGCTACATCTATGTTATTTACGGAGACCTTAATGCCGTTGAGGGCACGTTCTTTGGACTTAAATGCGCGGTTCTCGCGGTCGTCATTCAGGCAGTTTTCCGCATCGGCAACAGAGCTCTGAAGAACAATGCCATGGTAGCTGTCGCGGCCGTCGCCTTCGTCTCCATCTTCTTCCTGCACATTCCGTTTCCGTTGATCATCATTGTGGCTGGCATCCTCGGCTACTTCAGTGGGAGAGCCGGACTGGCCAATTTCGCGGTTGGCGGAGGCCATAAATCCGGAACAAGCAATATACTCGAAGACAAGGATTCCGTGCTAGGAGAACAGATACCGCAGCACGCTTTGCCGAACCTCATCTGGTCGCTCAAATTTTCCGGTGCTTTAGCGGCGCTCTGGCTGACACCTGTCGCCCTGCTTATCGTTGTGTTTGGTTCGGACAATATCTTCTCGAAAATTGGCCTGTTCTTCAGCCAAATGGCCGTCGTTACCTTCGGTGGGGCGTACGCCGTCCTCGCTTATGTCGCCCAGGCGGCCGTGGAGCAATACGGCTGGCTACACCCAGGAGAGATGCTTGACGGTCTCGGAATGGCGGAGACGACACCGGGCCCTCTGATCATGGTGACGCAATTTGTCGGTTTTCTCGCGAGCTACCGAAATCCGGGAAGTCTTTCTCCGCTGTTGGCAGCCACCCTTGGGTCGATCCTCACGACTTGGGTAACATTTGTACCCAGTTTCCTCTGGATATTCGCAGGGGCTCCATTCATCGAAAAAATGCGGGGTAACGCAGCACTGGGCGGCGCAATGGCAGCAATCACCGCCGCCGTCGTTGGTGTGATCCTCAACTTGGCAATCTGGTTCGTCTTGCACGTTTTATTTGCAGAACTACGGACCGTCACACTTGGCCCTTTTTCACTGTCCGTTCCTCTCCTAACGTCGCTCTCATTGCCATCGCTCGCACTGACGCTGCTGGCGGCGTTCGCTGTCTTCCGGCTCAAATTGTCGGTAATAACCATCCTGGCTCTATCTGCGGCCCTTGGGGTTGGGTGGTTTTATGTAGCCTAAAGTTGCTAGATTCCCGTGCGCTCAATTGTGGACACTATATGATTTAGCGATCCGCCACCTGTTAAATTCAGATAACGGCTCCCTCCTCTCCCGTCAATCATCTCGATTTAAGCATGTAGTGTGCGAATGCGTTAGCAAATGTACTATTGGCCAGCGCGGTGGGTACGGAATGTCATTGGCTGGTTTTGTCCTCTGCAGCCTTGTTTGAAACAGATTTCCCATTTGAGAAGAATATCAACGTGAGCAAGGCGAACGCCATGATGATGATGGCAACGTCAAACGCGTTTGCCGCACAGGCGATACCAATAGCACCGGTTGCCCATAAACTGGCAGCCGTGGCAGTTCCTTTCACTGAAGAGCTTAGCCGCAATATCGCCCCACCCCCTATAAAACCCATCCCCGTAATTACGCCTTCTATAATTCGGGCAAGCGCTTCCGGGTTGCCTGTCGTGACCCCTTCAGTCGCTTGAATAAAACCGCAACTTGCCACGGCTACGAGCGGGAAAGTACGAAGGCCAGCACTTCGTTCCTCCCGTTCACGATGCCAACCTATCGGTAGAGCAAGAATATAAGCAGCTGCCAGCGCAATGACATGCGGCCAGACGTTGAAATTGTCTGAGTTGAGGGCTTCCCTTAACGCTGTAGACAGTTGATCCATATCATCGCTCCAATCGAAACTAATCAAGGAACGACGCGGTCCAAATTCCGTTCCACCCCTCAAACACAAAGTGGTAGGAAACTACGGCATCAGCCCGAATCTTGACTATTCGTCAGAACAAATTGACGGCTTTTCCCAGCAGAATAGGCATACCATCGCCGATTGTGATTGAGATCGCGAGCATTCTTTATGGTTATCGCATGTTATATGACCAATGCATTGACCAACCTGCAGAAAAGCGCTACAATAGCCCTTAAAAACCGATAAATGCTGCCACTGCCACCTGATTAACAGCCGGAGAATCTGGCCATGACTGTAACCGTAAAAGTCGCTGAAGCCAAAACGCATCTTTCAGACTTGCTGGCGCGGGTTGAAGCGGGCGAAGAGGTGATCATTTCGCGTGGCAACACACCCATTGCGCGCCTCGTTGCGCTTGATGAACGGCGTCAGCGCCTGGCCGCGATTGAAGCTGTGCGGGCTTTCCGGACCCAGGCGCAACCGGTCACCCAGGATGAAATCCGCTCGTGGATTGAAGAAGGGCGCCGTTGATATGGCATTTATTGTCGACGCCTCTGTTGCCGGTGCCTGGCTGCTGCCAGATGAAGATCATCCATTCGCCACCGAAATGATGAACCAGCTGGCCGATGAAGACGCCGTTGCGCCGGAATTGTTGCAGCATGAAATCCGCAGCATTCTGCTGAGCGCCGAAAAACGCGGGCGGATTGGCGAGGACATGATCTACACAGCCCTGACACGGTTTCGCGCCTTGCCGCTGCGCCTCGTATCGCGCAGTGAGGATTCAGAAGTCGTTCGGGTCGCCCGACGCCATCAGCTCAGTGCTTACGATGCTGCTTATCTGGCGCTAGCCCTGACCGAAGTCCTGCCGCTGGCTACGCTGGATCGCAAACTGGCCGCCGCCGCCCGTGCGGAAAAGGCCATTGTTCTGGGCCCACTCGCCCATGATCACTGAGAGCGATCAATCAGGTGTAATATCGCGGGCCGAAACACTCGATACAATTGCCGCCGTCTTGCCGATGAACCGGCGCGATATGCTGGCCGGGATATTGACGGATGAGGATGTCGAGACGCTCCGCCATCTGGTCAATGAAGGCATGGGCGAAAACACGCTGCGCGCGCTGACCTCGGATCTGGCCCATCTCGAAGCCTGGTCGATGGCCGCAACCGGTAGCCCCCTCCCCTTTCCGGCGCCAGAAGCCCTGCTCCTGAAATTCGTCGCGCATCATTTGTGGCGGCCGCTGGGTGGGTTCTAGCTTGAAGTGCGACTTGCGAACGATAACAATGAGTTATCCCAAGCAAGGAACCCGTCATGCAACGCAGCTACTCGCATATTGACTTGGATGAGCGGCGCAAGATCGCGCGCTGGCGTATGGCAAATATTTCTGTCGAAACTATCGCCGAGAAACTTGACCGTCACCGTTCAACCATTTTCCGTGAGCTCACGCGCAATCAGTTTAACGATGATGAGATCAAGGATCTGACCGGTTATTACTGCACGGTTGCGGATCAGAAAGCGCGTGAGCGGCGATCGCGGCAACGCAAGCTCATTCGTTTTGCTCATTTGCGTCAATCGGTTGTCGACCGCATAAGCCATGGGTGGTCACCACAACAGATTGCCGGCAGAATGCGGTTGGAACGTCACCCCATTTCTGTCAGCCATGAAACGATCTATCAGTTTGTCTATTCTGCCGAGGGTCGGAAAGATGGGCTTTGGAAGTATCTGCCCGAGCGCCGTACCAAACGACGGCCACGACATGCAAGACGACGTCATGGACGCCGTTTTTCGCCGGAACTGAGCATCCTGCACCGTCCAGACGTAGTGGCCAAACGCAAACAGTTTGGGCATTGGGAATGTGATTTGATCCAGTTTCGCAAGAAGTTCGGCAAGGCCAATGTAACGTCTCTGGTCGAACGGGTCAGCCGCTTTACCGTCCTGTTGCGCAACAATGATCGTCAGTCCCGTGCTGTCATGAATGGACTGATTACCGTGCTGCAACCCCTTCCCCATATTGCACGCCGGTCGATCACCTTTGATCGAGGCACCGAGTTCACGGAATGGGCTTATCTGCAGGCCGGTATCGGATCGCAAACATGGTTTTGCGACCCACAATCACCCTGGCAAAAAGGCACTGTCGAAAACACCAACAGACCCACCAGACGCTGGCTTCCAAGAGACATCGACCCGCTGGCAATAACTGACCGGGATCTGACATTCATTTGCAGTCGCCTCAACAATACGCCGCGCAAATGTCTGGGTTACAAAACACCGGCAGAGATCTTCCGTCAGAAACTTGTCGCAAACAGACATCGCTATGAATAAACTCATACCGAAAAGTCGCGCTTCAGCCTGAATTCACAATTGATTATATTCTATATTTCAGTTCCGAGGAGTCTGCGTTGTCATGCACTCCCATCGCCGACTATGTCTTCCCACATCGCAGTTTGGTGCCAACTATGAACCGCCGCAACATCGTTGAACGACGTACAATTGCGCGCTAGCGACCGCGCTCCGCTTGAAATTTGTCCTGCCACGATGTATATACTCGTGTATATACAAAGGAGACCAATATGCCACAGCTCCGACACTCCGAACCTACACCAGCCCGCGAAGCAAAACTCTTCCGTAACAATAAGAGCCAGGCTGTACGCATTCCAGCTGACTTCGAACTTCCCGGCGACCGGGTGATGATCCATCGCGATGGAGATCGACTTATCATAGAGCCGGTGCGTCGCCTGAACCTGTTGGAAGTGCTTGCCGGATTGGAACCGCTTGGACCGGAAGATCAGTTCCCTGATATTGACGATACCCTGCTACCGTTAAAAGAAATCGATCTGTGAGCGCGCTCTACATGCTTGACACCAATGTCGTGTCCGAGCTTGCACGAAACCCCAAGGGCGCTGTCGCCAAACGCATCGCCGAGGTTGGACCAGAAGCTGTTTGCGTCAGTATCATCACGGCAGCAGAGTTGCGTTATGGATGCGCCAAAAAGGGGTCGCCAAAGCTGCTGGCGCACATCGAGGCCATTCTTGGAAGTATGCAAGTGCTTGCACTTGATACGCCTGCCGACGCCGAATATGGGCGAATCCGAGCCGAATTGGAAGCCGTTGGTAAGCCCATCGGTCCGAATGACCTCTTCATTGCTGCCCATGCTTATGCGCTCGGGGTGGTATTAGTCACGGCCAATACCGGAGAATTCTCACGCATCCGTGCTCTGAGGGTCGAAAACTGGCTACGCGACTGAGCCGTGCTGTTGTTCGTTCAAAGAGAATCTGACGCTGAATGGACAGATCACTAAAAAGTGCATTTATGATCGATAGATTGTCCCTTGGTCTGCTCATGCCTCGGATAAAGACTGTTTGGAATCCGCAACGCGTCCATGCGGTATGATCGCTGGCATCGTTTCTTGCGATGAACGACTGATTTTCCGCTGACGCCTGCTATGAATGTAGATGCCGAATCTGAACAACAAATGATGCTTTGACTGCTGATGATGACTGACCCGCTCCACATTCTCAAAACCATTTATGGATACGATGCCTTCCGTGGGCGGCAAGCGGAGATCGTATCGCATGCAATAGCAGGCAATAATGCATTCGTTCTGATGCCGACGGGCGGCGGCAAATCACTATGCTATCAGATTCCCGCTCTTGCGCGACCGGGCATGGGGATCGTGGTTTCACCGCTTCTGGCGTTGATGACCGATCAGGTCTCCGCGCTCCGGCAGGCGGGTGTAAAGGCTGCGGCGCTCAATTCCCACCTTGCTGGTGATGACAGGCTGGCCTTGTGGCGTGATATCCATGCTGGGGTGCTTGATCTGCTCTATGTGGCGCCTGAAACCCTGCTCAGACCGGATACATTGCAACGCCTGAGCGATGTGCCTCTCTCGCTGATCGCTATAGACGAAGCACATTGTCTGTCGCAATGGGGGCATGATTTCAGGCCATCCTATCGGCAGCTCGATGTGTTGATGACGCAGTTTCCCGACACGCCACGCATGGCGTTGACCGCAACCGCCGACGAGCCGACACGTGCGGAAATTCTGTCGCATCTGCAGATTGACAAGCGCGATGCCTTCATCGCCGGTTTCGACCGTCCCAATATTCGCTACACGATCATGGAGAAGGATAATCCCCGTGCGCAATTGAAACGCTTTCTACAGGATCACCAGAACGAAAGCGGCATCGTTTACTGTCTTTCAAAACGGAAGACGGAAGAAACAGCCGAATGGTTGCGCAGCCTGGGCTACGACGCCCTCTCCTATCATGGCGGCATGGAGAAGCATGCGCGCGAGGCTAACCAGGCACGATTCCAACATGACGAGGCAATCATCATGGTGGCGACGATTGCCTTTGGGATGGGCATCGACAAGCCGGATGTTCGCTTCGTCGCCCATATCGATCTGCCGGGAAGCATCGAAGCCTATTATCAGGAGACAGGGCGTGCGGGGCGCGACGGACTTCCAGCCGAGGCGATGATGCTCTACGGTTATGACGATATCGTCCTGCGCAGCCGCTTCATCGAAGAATCCGACGCGCCCGATCAGCGCAAGCGGATGGAGCGGCAGAAACTCGACACACTTCTTGGGCTCGCCGAAACCGCGAACTGTCGCAGACAGGTGCTGCTGTCTTATTTCGGGGATCGATGCGAACCATGCGGCAATTGCGATACCTGTGCCGAACCGCCAACCCTCTTCGAGGGGACAATAGCCGCGCAGAAAATATTGTCCTGCATCCACAGAACCGGGGAACGGTTCGGGCAAGCCTATATTGTGGATGTCCTTCTTGGCGTCGAGGATGAGCGCATCAGCCGCTTCGGCCACGACCAGATTTCGACTTTCGGAATCGGCCGCGAGCATGACAATCACACCTGGCGCGCGATCGTACGGCAGTTGGTCGCGCAGCGGCTGATCGATGTCGACCTTGCCGGACACGGCGGTTTGTCGATCTCGGAGACAGGCAGGCAGTTTTTGCGCGTAAAGCAGACGCTCAGGTTGCGTGTCCCGCCCAAATCGAAGCCATCGCGTGGTGCTGTTACGCGTGGAAAATCGGCAACATCCGCCCTTTCGGAGCATGATGAGGCGCTGTTTCATGCGTTGCGCGAGAAGCGGTTAGAGATCGCGCGCGCGCGCAAAATGTCCCACCTTACGTCATTTTCCACGATCGGACACTGATCGAACTGGCCACAGCCCGGCCAGCCTCACGCGCCCAAATGGCCGACGTGCCCGGTGTGGGCGATACAAAGCTCGAACGCTACGGTCCGGCCTTTTTGGCGTCGTCAACGCACACGAATAGTAAGATTGACTTCCCGTGTGTTGAAACAAGAAATCTGCCCGCAGCCTTTGGAACGACGACATTACTTCATCGTCGCATCATAGTGCATCCGTGATCCTGCAACGCAGTGCTCCAGCCCGACATATTCCCCCTTACTTTGGCTAAGCCCATCGCTACGGCGGGAGAGACATCTCCGGATTTTCTTTTATCTGCTAAATGATATTCTAAAGAAGCATACTGGGATGATCCGTTCAACACCCTACCAGCGTGCCGCCCCGGCATCCCCTCGGAAGTTGGGGGGGCGCGGTATGAGACGCAAGGGCGCTCATGTTCTTCGTGGAGCAACCTTGACATTGGATAATTATTTCTTACATTATTCCTTACCAATAGTAAGGAGCGTGCGTCATGTCATTATCAACCGTCACGTCGAAGGGTCAGATCACAATTCCGATCAAGGTACGCCATGACATGGGGCTGTCCGTCGGCGACCGCATTGAATTTATTCGCATGGAGGATGGTCACTATGCCGTCGTGCCAGCATCCGGTTCGGTGAAATCATTGAAAGGGATTGTCCCCCAGCCCGACACGCCGGTTAGCCTGGAGGACATGGACGCAGCAATCGCAAGCGGGGCTATTCGCAGGTGATCGGCATCGATACGAACGTGCTTGTGCGGTATCTGGCGCAGGACGACGAAGCCCAATCGGCAGCAGCGTCACAGATCATCGATGGCCTCTCGACCGAACTGCCGGGTTATATTTCCCAGGTTGTACTGGTCGAAACCGTTTGGGTGCTCGTGCGCTCTTATAAAATGCCGCGCGCCGCTTTGGTCGAAGTGATCGAAATGCTTCTGCGCACGCGCGAACTGGTCATCGAGAGCGCCGAGGTTGGTTATCTGGCACTTGCAACCTTTCGCAGCAGCAATGCAGATTTTTCTGACGCGCTGATTGCACACGGCGGACGGCTTGCGGGATGTCGTGAAACGGTGACCTTCGACCGGCGAGCAGCTCGCGCTACGGGAATGCAGCTTTTGGATATATAGAAAGTAACCTTCCGTAACACGGTTTATCCTGAACTCACAACGATTATGATCCCCATCAGCGGATCCGACTATGGGATAGAATAAGGTTTGTTTCCCAAGGCGGATTTCAATGGGTGCGGGCAGCCCTTTCGGATTCATCCGCACTTTTAGTGCAGCGGTGGAACTCACAGATGCATAAGGTTGGAATCACAATTAGCTTCGTGTTGAGGTGCGAGTAGCCCCGAGATGACCCGAGCGGTCATGACAGGCGGCTTGACGATCAAGCGGAGATAATGAGGGAGCATTGGCCCGCCGGATAGAAACGATGGCGGACCCCGATCCCATCAATCGTTTGGCCGACAACCGCCCTCGCCCCTAATCTCAAGCCCCCGCAAGGATCTTAGGTTTAAGACGTCAACCGAGGTCGTTGCCTATTTATCAAAAAAGCAACTTAATCAGATAACTACACCAACAGCAGTATACAGATGAAACGCAAGTGCAAGTTAGAGACGCAACCGATTTTGCTCCTCATGCCCTGTTCAAATTAAACCAGGAAAGGAAGACTGGATTTCCGGATGCAAGCAGCAGATAGGAGCCGCCATGTCTTGTTTGATCACGATATTGCAAAAAGAACTCAACCGGCTGAAGATCGTTCAGTAAATCAGAGACAACCATCTTGCCCCGATGCAGGCACAGCGCCGCTTGATCTCAGTCGCCGCCAGGTGCACGGGCCTTTACAGGATTTTGTAAAGCGAAGCTAACGGTAAGGAGAGACTGGATTCCTATGAATGTAACGAGGCACGTAGCCTCCACTCGAACGTGAAGGCCATCCGCCACGGGCCGCAGAAACGCGTAACCATCGCCGAAACTGATAACACTGTTCCGGCCAATGATTTCGACAGACATCAAACATGCGCTGAACTCAATGCATAGAAATTTGCCTGCCTCCTCCGGGGTTGAATGAGGTACGAACGCTTCGGTACTGTGCGTGTATGTGATATTCTTCATCATGGAAGCCTTAAGTTCCTTACGTCGCAACGTGCAGAGTGCATTTCTCCCATTACGGTCGCGAAACTGATTGCACCGTCGTCGTTGTTCTCAGACAGGAAATCTATTATCGATTGACTACGACTGATCGTCACGAAAGTAAGGTGTCACGGAGCAGACCGGTTCTCGATAACATGATGACTATAGAAATCTGTTTTCCTGATCGAGCCAGTTGGGGCTAGCCATTATCGATCAGAAGCTCTTTGACAGCGCTGCAAAAACTCTCAATGTTGATTTGTACTGAGAAGTGACCCGGCATTTGCGCCGAGAATTGACCCGCCTGTTAGTTATGTTTCGGGTCGATAGTAGTGGTCAAGTTCCTA
>NZ_JACGXB010000018.1:0-98491 GCF_014138065.1 Ochrobactrum sp. P6BSIII
TAGCGGCGACGTGACATCAAAGACCTCCAAATCCGAGGCCTTTCAATAACTAATCCATTCAAATAGCTAGCCTATTTATGAGTGCACGGCCTAGCAACGTGTTGGTCAAAATGGCATCGACCCTGCGCCCGCCAGAATCCAACCAAGTGCAGAAAGTGCAGCGGAAATCCATCCGCCGTCATTCACCATCCTCCATCCAGCCCTTATCAAATACCTGAACGAAGACCTCATGTGCATCTGGTTGCCCGATGCAAACGTTCGGAATGAAGTAGACGCCATTAATGACGTAAAGATATAAACATCTCTTTATATGATATTGACACCTTGTTTCAATTCAGACAGACTATACGCGTCGTGGTTCCTCATCCGATCATTCGGTTGAGGCTAAGAGGGAAGCCGGTGCGTCGAGAGGCAAGGCCGGTGCTGCCCCCGCAACTGTAAGCGGCGAGCCGAAGTTCATTCATGTCACTGGATGCGAATCCGGGAAGGCGAATGGAGGCTGTGACCCGTGAGCCAGGAGACCTGCCCCGGCTATATATCGTCCATGGGCGGGGTGTCCCTGATGTCGCGGTTCTGACCAGCTTTTCGAAGCGGGTTTTGTCACGCACATTCAAATGACCTCGCCCCAACTTGTATCGGGGTTAAGTAGTCATGTCTAAAGTCACCATCGCAACCGCCACCTTGGGAGTGCCACGCATAGGTCGACGCCGCGAACTGAAATTCGCGCTTGAATCTTACTGGTCCGGGAAATCAACCGAGACGGAACTGCTGACATTGGCGAGCGCTCTGCGTGCAGCCAATTGGGAACAGCAATGGGATATGGGGATCACGAAGATCCCTTCGAACGACTTTTCCCTTTACGATCACGTACTGGATACGACCGTGATGGTTGGCGCCATTCCGGCCCGCTATGGCTGGCAAGGCGGCGAAGTTTCGCTTGATACATATTTTGCGATGGCGCGCGGCAGCCAGGGCGAAGCAGCGTCTTGCGGGCATGCTCATCACGGTCATGGCATGACAGCCATGGAGATGACCAAGTGGTTCGATACCAATTATCACTATATGGTCCCCGAACTTGCCGACGATCAGGAATTCAAGCTTTCCAGCAGCAAGGTCGTTGATCATTTCCTTGAAGCCAAAGCGCTCGGCGTCCATACGCGCCCGGTCATTCTCGGCCCCGTTACATTTCTGAAGCTCGCAAAGTCCACATCGGATGGCTTCAATCCCGTAGCGCTTTTGCCAAAACTTCTGCCAGTTTATGAAGAGCTATTGCAGAAGCTCGCCACAGCTGGCGCAGACTGGGTGCAAATTGACGAACCTGCGCTTGTTCTAGATCTCATCCCCAACGAGCTGGCGGCATTTGAACTGGCCTATAAGCGTCTGGCAGCTATCGCCGGACCGAGAATAATGCTAGCGACCTACTTTGGAGATCTAGGCGGTAATCTCGACACCGCCGTATCTCTGCCGGTCGCAGGATTGCATATCGATCTTGTACGGGCACCGGACCAGCTTTCCGAAGTTGTATCCAAGCTCGCACCCGAAAAGACATTGTCTCTGGGCGTGATCGACGGTCGCAATATCTGGCGTGCAGATCTGGTTTCGATCATTGATCTGATACAGCCAGTGATCGAACAGCGCGACCCACAGCTTGTTGAAATCGCACCATCTTGTTCTCTTCTCCATGTACCTATCGACCTCGAACTCGAAACCGATCTCGACACTGATCTGAAAAGCTGGCTCGCCTTCGCGACCCAAAAGTTTAAGGAACTTGCCACGCTTGGTCGTGCACTTGCTTCCGGTAAAAGCACGGTCCTGCCGGAACTCAAAGCCGCCAGCGAAGCCATTGCGGCACGACAGGCATCGGCCAAAGTTCACAACAAGGCCGTCGAGAAGCGTGTTGCCGCCCTGGAAGACAGCATGAAAAAGCGCGCAAGCGCCTTTGGCGAACGCCAGAAATTGCAGAGTGACAGACTGGGATTGCCCCGCTTTCCGACCACAACAATTGGGTCGTTTCCGCAGACGCCAGAGGTGCGGAAAGCGCGCGCTTTGCACAATAAGGGCGAAATCAGCAACAGCGATTACGATGCCTTTATCCGCAAGGAAGCCGAAGCTGCCATTCGCTGGCAAGAGGAAATCGATCTGGATGTTCTCGTCCATGGCGAATTCGAACGCAATGACATGGTGCAGTATTTCGGTGAACAGCTTTCGGGCTTTGCCTTCACGAAACATGCCTGGGTTCAAAGCTACGGCTCGCGCTATGTTCGCCCCCCGATCATCTTTGGCGATGTTTCCCGTCCCAAGCCGATGACCGTCGTCTGGTGGAAATATGCACAGTCGCTGACATCGCGTCCGGTCAAAGGCATGCTGACCGGACCTGTGACCATTCTGAACTGGTCGTTCGTGCGCAACGATATTCCGCGCATGGAAACCTGCCGGCAGATTGCATTCGCTATCCGCGACGAGGTGGTCGATCTTGAAAAGGCTGGAGCGACGATGATCCAGATCGACGAGGCCGCACTGCGCGAAGGTCTCCCCCTGCGCCGTTCGGACTGGAAAACCTATCTGAACTGGGCAGTCGAATGCTTCCGCATCTGTTCGAGTGGGGTTTTGGATAACACGCAAATCCACACGCATATGTGCTATTCGGAGTTTAACGACATTATCGACGCGATTGCCGATATGGATGCCGATGTGATTTCGATCGAGACCTCCCGCTCGCATATGGAACTTCTCGATGCGTTCAAGTCGTTCAAATATCCAAATGAGATTGGACCGGGTGTCTATGACATCCACTCGCCGCGTGTGCCTGACGTGTCTGAAATGACCGATCTGCTCTCCCTTGCCCGACAGAGACTTTCCGATGGTCAGCTCTGGGTGAACCCCGATTGCGGCCTGAAGACCCGCAAGTGGGAGGAGGTGCGCCCTGCCCTCATCAATATGGTGGCCGCAGCCAAGGCGCTTCGCGCGCAACTCTAATCTCAAGAATACCTCGTGCCAGTTCGCTGGCACGAGGTGTCTCGAAGCAATTCAGACAGGAGTCAACCATCAGAAAGACCTCTGCGACGGTGCATCACCGCACCTACGGGCAAGGCTCAGTTCGCTTATGCCGTGCCCTCCTGTCTGGTGGCAAAGACTTCCTTGGCCGCAAAAAGCCCGTTGAGCGCGGCCGGGAAACCGGCGTAGATCGCCATCTGTATGATGACTTCGACGATCTCAGCCTTTGTCAGACCAACATTCAGCCCCGCTTCGATATGAACTTTTAGTTGCGGGGTGGCCGTTCCCATCGCGGTCAGCGCTGCAATGGTTGCGATCTCGCGGGCACGCAAATCAAGACCCGGACGGCTGTAAATGTCACCAAACGGAAACTCAAACAGGTAGTTTGCAAAATCAGGGGCAATATCAGCCAATGCGGCAATGACATTGTGACCAGCTTGGCCATCGATTTCAGCGAGCGCGCGCTTGCCGCGGTCCAGACGGCTTTCGTCGGGGTTCGGGAATTGATGCGTCATAGTCTTTCATCCTCTGTTCGTTGCCGACATATCCGGCAATCTTTGTATCGAGGACGACAAGGCAGGCTTGCAGTTTGGCCACATGTGCACGGACACGTTCGCGGTGCTGTTCAAGCAACGCGCCACGTTCAGCTTCTGTGCCGACGCCGCGCTCCCGCAAAGCTGCATAGTGCAGCATTTCCCGAATAGGCATTCCCGTCATCTTGAGACGGTCCAGAAATTCTATCCAGGTCAGGATCGATGCGTCGTAATCACGCTGGCCTGATTGATCTCTGTCAGCAAAAGGAAGCAGGCCAATCCGTTCATAATAACGGATGGTATAGGCCGACAGTCCTGATCGCTTTGCCAACTCGCCAATCTTCATCGGAGCCCTTCTTTCGTCACGACGCAGAAGAAGCTAATTGTTAGAGTGCACTCTAAGTCAAGAGCCTATCGGCAAAATCACAAAAATTGGAAGTTCCAAGCATTTTTAGCGCCAAATGTAACTCCCAGAGGCAGCCGCTCAATCCCGATCTGCACTACTGATAACAGAGCAACGCCTAACTAGCTGTTGCATACTCGCATGAGGAACTTTGGCCATATATCCCGGCGTCGGATGCTGATCCGAGGCAGTTCAAACAAATTGTTCGCCGGGCCTGCTCGTCCTCGCACAGTGGTTGTGGCTGTTTTGAACCCGGCTTCTTCGGCCATTTCGCGATGAATCGGATTGTTTTCACCATAGGGGAAACAGAAACTGGAGACTTCTTCACCGAGCATATTCTCCAGAACGGTCTTTGATAGGGAAATCTGCCTTCTCGCCTCATTGTCCGGCGTTTCGGTCAAATGGACATGATCAAGCGTATGCGCGCCCACCTCATGTCCGAGAGCTGCCCATTCCCGCAATTGCGCGGCGGACATCAAAGGTGTCTTCGGAACTCCAAGCGGCTGATCCCAGACATTGCTTCCACCAACCTGATTGGCGACGAGATAGTTGGTCGCTGTGAAACCAAATTCGGCTAGTATCGGCGCGGCATTTTCCAGCACATTGAGAAAGCCATCGTCGAAAGTAATGGCAGCCACTTTGCCTGCTTTTTCACCTTTGATGTAAGGTAAGGCGCCGCGAAGGGAGAGCCCGCGATAACCCGCTCTTTTCAACCATTTCATCTGACTGCGAAATCGAACCGGATGAACCAACAAGCCATGAAACGGCATGTCCTTTTGTGGTAGCGGTGCGATCTGGTGATATAGAAGAATAGGCACCGACATTCAGTGATCCCTCATCGACGGGTCAATACGACGATCTGCATCGGTCCGGCTCAATAGAATGCGCTCGATCTCCGCGATCCGGTCCCGTCGGCGTTGCAGCCGCTTTCCAGTGCGACCTAGGAAACGTCGACGTTTCTTCGCCTCGCGACTGGCCTGAAGATGTTCAATATAGATGTGTTCAACCGGCTCGTTATCGAGATTATCGAATATCCAGCAAAAGGACACGGGAAGCCGGGTTATCGAATAATGCGGCGACGCTTCAGCGGAATCCTGCGTGACGATGTGCTCCAGCACCAGCTGATCCCAGAGATCCGGTTCGTCCGTACATCCCTTTTGCCACGCTTCCAGAAGAGCCAAGGCAGATGGGGTGTCATTAATGAGCACGGTTCCGCTCAGAAGATGGCCGCTTTTTTCATAGTACGCGGCTATGTCGCTCTGGATGGACAACAATGCCGGCCAAGGATCGCGATGCAACACCGCATCCACATCGACATAGAGCAACGGACCTCTCACCATCTTGCGCTGTTGCACCAGCACACTGGGCTTTAGCCCCGCATTGCGCACCCAGCTTCCCGTATTTTCAACGGCAACGGAGATGATCTCGATCCCGAGACATCGAGCGCTTGCAAGAAGGCGGTCCTTCTCGTGTTCGTAAAAACTATTGGTCGTGTAAAATGCAACAATCGTTCCCGTCGGACCATTACTGGTCCGCTTGCTTGCCGCGAGTTCCGCCAATGTTGGAAACGCTATCGCCATCGAACGATGTGCGCGGCTCCATGCCCGGAACTTGTCAAAAAGCCTGAAGAACATATCGAACTCACTGATAATGAACAATTTGCAACACGGAGAAAGGGCACATGCACTGCCCGACGCAAAATCAGCTTCACGATAAAAGCCGGATCTGTCCCAAGTTGATCCTGTCTTCAATCCAGTGCCGTTCGGCGGACCAGCTGTGGTGTTTCCAGCCCTCCCAACTGAAACCACAGATCCGAATATCCCAATCACTTGATGGAAAAGTTCGCAGCATGTGCCAGACGCCAAAAAAACCCGTGCTCGGAAATTGCTGCTTCATCTGTGCCTCCGCGATCCCCAGTTCAGCACAGACGTCAAAATAGGCTTGAGGCGGAAGTATTCGTATGGGTTTGCCCGTCGCACTCAAGATTTCGAAAGCCGGAAGCGTCCAGTCCGCCCGTCGTCCTTTGAGGCGCGATAGGAAGTTTGGTTGATGATGAAAACGCCTGATGATGCTCGGATGAACGGCAAAGAGAATTTCAGACGTATTGCGCATGAAAATGGAATTCAGGAACGTCGGATCATGCAACCAATCTTGCATTTGCTTGGCAGATGTCGCCAACATAAGAAGATCAGTTCTGGAGCCAGCCATACCGTCCAAGGAATGGGGCACATTGAATCGCAGCACATAATCGGAACTGTCGATATCATTCGATAGATTGCGGGACAGTGGGCCATTGCCCACAACAGTAAGCTGCTTTTTCATTGACCGTCTTCGATCTGAAAAATGCAAACAGAGTGTCCCTACTAACCGTTTGCATCGTTATTATTTTCAGATGTTCTCGCTTAAATCATGGTTTTTCTTAGGCCATAAATACAAAATCAGCGCGGTCTTCGCGCTTTGAGCCAACTCGCGAGTTTGCCGCTCACCTGCCCGACATAAACGTAGAAACCCGCATCCGCAGAATTGCTCCCATATAGCAAGGGCATCACAGTTGAAATTCTCAATCTTCACAGAGCATTCGGTTCCAACGAAAGCCGAACAGCTGGCGATCGCGACAACGGCGCGCTTAAAATAAGACCATTTAACTCTTGTTTTAAAAACAACATTCAGCTTATAGAGAAGCCGGTTTCACACGGCTAACGACAAACCGCGACCCGCAATTCAGGATATTATCAGTGACCGCAATGAAAACACTTCTGGCCGCTACGAGCCTTGTCGCCCTGTTCGCTTTCCAGAACAATCCAGCGGAAGCGGCCACGCAATATCCACTGACACTCGACAACTGCGGAACAAAAGTTACATTTGCAAAAGCGCCAGAACGCGCTATCGGCCTTGGGCAAAACAGCGCCGAAATAATGCTGCTTCTGGGCCTTGAGGACAGAATGGCGGGAACGGCGTTCTGGCCAAGCAAGGTTCTGCCGCAACTTGAGCCTGCCAATTCCAAAGTGAAGCTTCTAACCGTTGAGTTCCCGACTTTTGAATCGATCCTTGCCGAAAATCCAGATTTCGTAGCGGCAGCTCTTCCAAGCCTCATCGGGCCAAATAGCAAGGTCGCAAAGCGCGACGATTTCGACAAGGTTGGCGTTCCAACCTATCTTTCGCCGAGCACATGCCTGAGCACAGAGCAAGTCAAGGATGAATATGGCAGCCGCGACAAGCTGTGGAACATGGATCTTCTGTATAAGGAGATCGACGAGCTTTCGCAGATTTTCGATGTTTCAGATCGCGGCCAGGCACTAATCGCCGATTTCAAGGCGCGCGAGACGGCTTTGCGCGCAAGCGTTCCTGCAAGCGGCAAGAAACTTTCTTACCTATTCTGGTTCTCCAGCCCATCGCCATCCGCAGACGCCTATTTGGGCGGCGGAAATGGCGCCTCAAGCTTCATCGCTGATGTTCTGGGCGGCGAGAATGCCATCAAGGCGGAAGCTGAATGGCCAACCCTTGGTTGGGAAAGCATTATCGCCGCGAACCCTGATGTGATTGTTGTCGCAAATCTCGACCGTAATCGTTGGGAGCTCGACAAGCCTGAAGCCAAGATTCAGTTTCTTAATACAGACCCTGCGGTCAGCCAGATGCCAGCGGTCAAGAACAAGGCCATTGCCGTCATGGATGGTCAAGCCATGAACCCGACCATCCGTACGATTTACGGTGCAGAGCAGGTCGCGGAACAGTTGAAAGCACTCGGTATTCTCAAGTGACTGTTTCCAGCCAGTCTTTAAGGCATTGGGGCGCTTTCAGCATAATGCTGCTGGCGTCGCTTGCCGCAATCGGATTCGTGGTGGGTATTAGCGTCGGTATTGGCGACTTGCCGATCCCTTTATCGACAACCTTTGCAGCGATAACCAATCGCCTGGGATGGAGTTCTGTTGAACTTAATCGCATTCATGAGACGGTGATCTGGGATTATCGTCTGAGCCGCGCATTGGTGGCAGCATTTTGCGGTGCAGGCCTCGCTCTTTCCGGCGCGATCATGCAGTCGCTTTTGCGCAATCCGCTGGCAGAACCTTATGTTCTGGGCATTTCCGCGGGGGCATCGACCGGCGCTGTCACAGTTGTCATTCTCGGCATCGGCGCTGGCGCTGTTTCATTGTCGGCAGGCGCATTCGTTGGCGCGTTCGCGGCGTTTTTCTTCGTTGCCCTCCTCTCAAATGGAACACGGGGCGGCGCCGACCGCACCATTCTGGCGGGCGTCGCTGCATCGCAGCTTTTCAACGCAGCAACCTCCTACATCGTCACCACATCCGGCAATGCGCAGCAGGCTCGCGACGTGATGTTCTGGCTGCTTGGGAGCTTCGGTGGCGTTCGTTGGCCAGAATTCACGCTGGTATCCGTCGTCATCACCCTTGGTCTTATCGCCTGCCTTCTCTATGCCCATGTTCTGGATGCATTTGCTTTCGGGGATGAGGCCGCCTCCTCGCTTGGCGTGAATGTCGGCCGTGCGCGCATTATTCTCTTTGCGCTGACGGCAATGATGACGGCCACCATTGTCAGCATGGTCGGATTAATAGGCTTCGTCGGGCTCGTCGTCCCTCATGCCGCGCGCTTCATCGTCGGCCCCCTGCACATAAGATTGTTGCCTGCATGTGCCATTGTCGGTGCGATCTTCATGGTGCTGGCCGATATCGCTTCGCGCGCACTGATACCCCAACAGGTCCTGCCCATCGGTGTGGTGACTGCACTTGTCGGCGTGCCGTTCTTCTCGATCATTCTTTACCGGTTTCAGCGCCCATCATGACGATCAAAACCGAGAATCTTATCTGGAAAATTGGCAAAAAAGCCGTCATCGACGATGTGTCTTTCGAAGCGAAGCCCGGAAAGATGCTGGGACTTTTGGGACCAAACGGTTCTGGAAAAACATCATTGCTGCGCCTGATCGCCGGATTGAAACGCCCCTATTCCGGACGTGTCCTGCTTGATGAAAAGGATATCAATTCGGTTGCCCGGCGCAGTCTTGCGCAGCGTGTTGCCTTTGTTGAGCAACACGCGACGACCAACGCCAATCTCAAGGTGATGGATGTTGTAAGACTTGGGCGTTTTCCGCACCGATCGATGTTCTCCGGCTGGACAGGAGCGGACGAGAGAGCTGTACAGGACGCCATTGAACGCACTGGCATGACGGCCAAGAAAAATGACCCGTGGCAGAGCCTGTCAGGTGGTGAGAAGCAACGTGCACATATAGCAAGAGCCTTAGCGCAAACGCCAAAGGAGCTCATCCTTGATGAGCCGACCAATCATTTGGATGTTCAGCACCAGATGAGCTTGTTGAAGCTGGTTTCCGGACTACCGATAACGAGCATCATTGCTTTGCACGATCTTAATCATGCAGCCATGTTCTGCGATGAATTGATTATCATGCTTTCTGGAAAGATTGTCGCTTCGGGAACACCGGAAGAAGTAATCAACGAGAATATTCTCAAGCAAGTTTTCTCGATTGACGCGCGTGTGGAACCTTCTCCCTATAGCGGTCGGCCTCATATTCACTATTTGAAGTGAGTGAAGCGAAAAACCTAGTTGCCGTTCAAGAACTGGAAGCGGTCCGCCACAAGTTTTCGTTTACGCGATTGCGGATTGTTCGCGCGGTACAGCCTTTAGCTCTGGCATCGTCTTCATTGTGCTTCTTGTTCGATTTCGTCCAGCGCTCTTTGCTTCGTAAAGTAATTTGTCTGCACGTTCATAGAGGGTTGCAAAGCCCTCATTGCCCATCAGATCAGTCAGCCCCATACTGGCTGTCACTGGTCGTTCTAGACCTGTAACTGTACGAGCGACAATCGCTGGAATTGCCTGACGCCGTAATTCCGCTTGGATGTCGGCGTCCGCACCACGTAAAAGAAGCACGAATTCTTCACCGCCAAGGCGGTACGCGCGAACGGTCGGCCCTGCTTGAAGCGCGCTAGCCACAGCCTTAAGCACCTCGTCTCCGACACCATGACCATTTACATCGTTGACTGCCTTGAAATGATCAATGTCGATAACGGCCAGTGCGGTAAAGCCTTCCGCGCGAAGTTGTACGAACTGCCGTTCTATCGCCCGTCGATTGAGCAGGCCCGTCAACGGGTCCGTTTCAGACAGCCGTTCGAGTAGTTCAGCTTCGTCGCGCGCGCGGTCCCGCTCGCGTTTCATTGTCACAAAACGCTCCGCCACGCCAAGCGTCGTGAAAAGGACTTCACACACGCAGCCGATATAGAACAGGAGCATGGCGTCGGTGCTTTGCAACCCCGGAATTACGCCGCTCACCAACCGGATTAACCCGACCAACACTATGGGTGTGTAACCAATGGCCTGGAATCGCGCCGCGCGGCTTCCACGACGCAGTGCATCGATCATTGACAGTATGAAGATTGCAAGAACCGGCGCAAACGCGGCCGTGTATACGCTCGACTGTATAGGACGCGCTACAAATGGAAGCGCCGCGTGAAACGTACTCAGGAATATTGCCCACACAGCGCAATAGGGAAGCAAGCGTCGCAGAAGTGGATGCATTAAGCCGGGTTCGACAAAACTATGGGTAAACATCGCACCTGAGGCGACTGTCATCCCGAAGATCGCAGTCGTCATCCAGCTCAATGTCATTGCAGGGGGATCAAAGAGTGCAACCGACAAGCCGGATGATACAAAGATAGTCATCAGCAATGAAAATGTGAGAGCCGAGTGCCAGAGAACAAAGGGTTCACGCAGCGCCCGGTAAAACGCCGCATTAAAGATCAGAGGCATGATGAGCATGCCGGCAAGCGCTGCCAGAACAAGTAGAAATCGCATGCCATCGATCCCACCGGCTTCGTCCGTCGGCGCAAGATAAGCCCTCTCCAGGGTCATTCGGTGGCTCGGCATATCGATCGCGACGACGACCTGTCGAGTTTCACGGGTCACGTCCGGCAGAGAAGCCTTGAAATAGCCCCCGTCCATTGAACTGGCCAATGCAGCGGCGGGAACAGAAGTTTGTCGAAACGCCCCATCCCGATCGATTGCAAGCAAATGCACAGCCTCAAGTGCGCTCCGCCTTGAGAGTAGATATCGCGGAAGATTGTCGGAGGAAGAGATGTCGAAGCGAAGCAGGACACGCTCAGCCTCGATAGAGAATTTCCGATTATCGCAGGACCATCGCTCCTCCTGACGTACTATCGCGACAACGTCCTCAGACAGGGAGCCGGAAGCCCAACAAGAACTGCGGATGTCTGAAGAATCCACTGTGCTGGCCGATGCGGCACTAAATTGTGCCAGCATCAACAGGAGCAGGAGGGCAGCCACAAGTCTTTTTTGAAATCTACTCCAAGTCATTAAGCTTCGTTACGGCAAAATGCTTTTGATGTCGTTAATCATCACACAGTTCGCGACAACATGCTCTCTCAATAGAAAAGCATTTGTAGCGTAACGATATCAGACTCAAGAATTCATGAATTCTTCCGCAACTGAACGAATGCCTGCTCCGTCCAACTTGTAATGCGCATAAAGATGCGTTGGCGGTGCAATGAGACTGTACTCGTCGTAGATTCCGTGACGTTTGAGTTTTACACCAGCGCCTTCGTCAGCCAAAACCTCGGCCACAGCCGCGCCAAGCCCACCCAGAACGTTGTGTTCCTCCACGGTCATCATTTTCTTTGTGCGCAAGGCAGCAGAAAGAATAGCCTCCCGGTCGAGGGGTTTGATCGAAGCCATGTCGATCACCCCGACAGAGCGGCCATTGGCATTCATCGCGCGGGCAGCTTCGAGCGCACCGTGAACCGCCATACCACAAGCAATGATCGTCAGCTCTTCCCCTTGGATGTGCTCATAAGCCTTACCGAAAACGAAGGGCGTATCCTTGTCGTAAACAACTGGATCTCGACCCCGGCCGATACGGAAATAGATCGGGCGATCATGATTGGCCGAGGCACGAATGGCTGCTTCCAGCTGAGCACCATCTGCTGGCGAGACGACGGACAGATCGGCAATCGAGCGTGTCGTTGCTATATCTTCGGTCGCGTGGTGTGACGTCCCGTAAAAGCCAAGTGAAATGCCGGTGTGATGGCCAATCATTCGCACCGGTTGGGCAGAGTAAGCAACGTCCATGCGGATCTGCTCGCAGGCAAGCAACGCGATAAACGAAGCAAACGTCGCAATGAAAGGCGTGACACCACAGGTCGCAATGCCAGCTGCCGCACTCACCATATTCTGTTCGGATATGCCGAAGGAAATGTATCGGTCAGGGTAAACCGACGCAAACCGATTGAGACCGTTCGAATATTGAAGATCGGCAGAACCCGCCACAACATTGTGTCCAGCCTTCACAAGATCAATCAGACCGTTCGAGAGATGATCAAGGCCGGGATTTGCTGCGTTCAAGCCACGATATTGCCAGGAATTGGGAGAAAGGGTGTGGTTCATGGTTAGATCTCCCGCGACTTGATTTCAGCAATGGCGGCTTCGGCATCCGATGGATCGAGATAACCCAGATGCCAGCCCGGCTCGGTTTCCATGTAGGAAACGCCCTTGCCCTTCATGGTCTTGGCTATGATGCAGCAAGGAACCTGACGCAGGTCGTCGGCACGCACGCGCCGTAGTAGCTCGGTCGTTGCTGCCATGTCATGTCCATCAACCACATGAACCTCCCAACCGAAAGCGCGCCATTTCTCGTCCAGCGGTTCGATGTTCATGACGTCATCGACCTTGCCGTCGAGCTGATAACCGTTCCGGTCGATGATGGCGATCAGGTTACGAGCCTTGTGCTGGGCTGCGCTCATAGCAGCTTCCCATACCTGACCTTCCTGCATTTCCCCATCACCCATCATGCAGAAGACCTTGTAGTCTTCCCCAGTCCAGCGTTGCGCCAAGACCACACCAAGCCCATTGGAAAGCGCATGACCGATTGAGCCGGACGAAAAGTCCACGCCAGGAACCTTGCGCATATCGGGATGATCACCAAGCGGGCTGCCAAGACGGGTATAGTTGTCGAGCCAGTCAGTGGGGAAAAAGTCGAGATCCGCATAGATCGGAAACAGTCCAACTGCTGCATGACCCTTGCCAATTGTGAACCGGTCACGCGACGTCCAGTTCGGTTCGCCACGTCGAATACGCATCACATCGTAATAGAGTGCGGCGAATATCTCCGCCGCGGAGAATACCGACGTATAATGACCCGTTTTCGCGATCTCGATGAGACGAACAGTTTCGAGACGAATAAACCGTGCACGCTCCTTGAGCATTGCAACGGTTTCATCCGACGGTTCGAAACTGTTCGGTTGGGGCACTCCGACCGTGCCAGTCGTCGAAACCATTTTAAACTCCTGATTTGAATGATGGAAGTTAAGCAGACGCCTATGAGAAAGCGCGTGCGTCGCTATCGTTCCAACCGATAAGAATTGCGTCACCCGCCACCGGTCTGGTGGTGAAATCCAGAAGTGGCTTGCGAAGCACCATTGTCTGCCCGCCGCCAATGTCCACCAGCGCGCGCAAATGGTCGCCGAGGTAAGTCGTGTCCAAGATTGTTCCCTTGCACTGATTGGAGCGGCTCTGCGCCGCTGTGCCGATCACGAGATGTTCGGGCCTGATAGTTAGTTTCACTGGCTTGCCTGTATAGGCAAAAGTGGAGGACAGGTCCGCCCGCACTGTTTGGCCGCAGTCGAGGCGAATGGTTCCATAGCCTCGTTCATCGACACCTTCCGAATGTCCGGAGATGATATTGTTCTCACCAATAAAGCCCGCCACGAAAACATTTGCGGGCTGCTCATAAAGCTCCTGCGGGCTAGCGATCTGAGTGACCGAACCGCGCTCGAAAATGGCAATGCGGTCGGACATGGCAAGTGCTTCAGTCTGATCGTGGGTGACATAGACCATCGTGACACCCAAATCCCGATGGATTTGCTTGATCTCATATTGCATATGTTCGCGCAGCGTCTTGTCGAGTGCGCCCAGCGGTTCGTCCATCAGAACCAGGCTCGGCTCAAAGACGAGCGCGCGAGCAAGCGCAACACGCTGCTGCTGCCCGCCGGAAAGCTCACTCGGCCGACGGTTTTGCATTCCCTCCAGGCGAACCATCTCGATGGCCTTGTCGACCTTGACCTGTATTTCCCGTTTGCTGATCTTTCGCATACGCAATGGATAAGCCAGATTCTGCGCTACGGTCATGTTGGGAAACAAAGCATAATTCTGAAAGACAACACCAATGCCCCGGCGGTGGGGCGGCAAGTGTTCAATCGGCTTTCCCTTGACGAGAATATGACCACGGGTAGGCGTTTCGAAACCGGCAAGCATCATCAGCGTTGTGGTTTTACCAGAACCTGAACCGCCGAGAAGGGTTAGAAACTCGCCCTGCCTTACCGACAGGTTCAGGTTTTCGATGACTACGGTGCGTCCATCATAGGTTTTCTGCACGCCGACGAATTCAACGATGTGTCCGGTTTCCATGAATAACCTTTCGTGCGGCTAGTGCGCATTTCCTGATTTCCCGTGTTACCGGGAAGCACTTTCTGCCGGGATCAATCCCTGTACGGCACTTCGGTCGCGAGCCAGCCGTCTTCCTGTTTCTGCCAGTAAACATCGTGCAATCGACGCGTTAACGGGCCGGGCGTGCCATCGCCGACTGTCTTGCCGTCGATTGTGGTCACAGGCATGATGCCACCAGCCGTACTGGTCATAAAGATTTCGTCGGCACCGAGAAGCTCTCCGATGGCAACTGGACGGACCTCGCAACGCAGTTGCAATTGCTCGCAGAGCTCCAGAACCGTACGTCGGGTCATGCCTTCGAAAACGCCACTCTCAGGTGTGCAGAGAACATTATCTTTGACAGCAAATACGTTAAAGCCTGCACCTTCGGTAATATTGCCATCCCCATCACGCAGAACGGCCACGAAAGCGTCTCTGTCATAGGCCTCAAAGATTCCCATGGTGAGGTCGAGCCAATGGAAGTTCTTGATGCGTGGGTCCACCGCCTGTGGTGCAATACGATGAACCGAGCTGACAACCATGGGAACGCCCTGTCGGCGCTGATCGTCATTCGCAATCCAGACAAAAGGCGTTGCGAAAGCATAAAAGCGCTGGGTGCAAAGGCGCGGATCACGGCTGCCAGCCGGTGGCATTCCACGTGTGCATGTCATCTGCACATAGGAGTCGCGCAAACCACTCAAGCTGACGCATTCGATGAGGATTTCGGCTATTTGCTCGTGCGTATAAGGCAGCGACATGCGAAGCCCACGCATGGACGCAAAAAACCGTTCGATATGGTCGTCAAGACGAAAGAAGCGTCCCTTCCACACATGAGCAACATCATAGGTCGCGTCGGAACGCACGAAGCCCCGATCAAGAATTGGAATGCTGGCCTCGGCGACTGGCATATAGCGCCCGTCAATGAATGCAACACCTGCCTGCGGGTTAGGAATGTGGACATCGGCTTTTTTGGTCATGTTATGCCTTTCCGAGATTTCGTGCATTGCGGTTCACGAGGAACAGCGCGGTGATGAGGCTGAGGGTGGCGACGACCATGAGGAACGTTGCCATGGCAAGAATGGACGGTTCGATATTATCGCGAAGCCCCTCGAACATTTTCAAGGGAAGGGTTCGTTGGCCGGGGCCGGCAAGGAAAAGGGTTACGACGACTTCATCGAACGAAGTCATAAAAGCGAAGAGCGCTCCAGAGATGATACCCGGCGCAATGACCGGAACAAGAACAGTCATGAAGCCTTTGAAAGGAGACGCGCCAAGACTTGCCGCAGCGCGGAGCAGCCCCATGTCGAAGCCTTGCAGCGTGGCCGTTACGGTGATCAGCACGAAAGGCGCGGACAGGACTGTATGGGCGATGATAACTCCAGGCATGCTGGCGGTCAGACCGAACTTCGCCATCAGAAAGTACATTCCCAGGCCGCTGATGACAGGCGGAACAATCATCGGCGCGATGAGGAAACCGAGGATCGCGGTTGGCATAGGCAAGTCGCGACGGGCAAACGCATAAGCTGCAAGTGTGCCGAGAATGGTTGCGGCAATCGTCGACACCGAACCGATGATCAGACTGTTCTTGAGTGATGAAAGCCATGGACCATTCGCAAACACACGCTCATACCACTGCAAGGAAAAGCCCGGTAGCGGATAGGAAAGAAAGCTGCCCGAACTGAAGGACAGGGGGACGATAGCGATGAGTGGAACGACCAGAAAGAGTATCATAGCCACGCCAAAGCCGTAGTAGAGCGTCCGTATAATCATTGCTTGACGATGATATGGCATTGGCGACCTCACTTTAGCCCCGCAAGCTGACGCACACCCACTGTGCGCGCGGCGAGCGCATAGACTGCAACGGTGCAAAGCAGCAGCACGATCCCAAGCGCAGAGGCCATGCCCCAATTGATGGTGGTATTGGCGAAGAAGGCTATGAAATAGCCGAGCATCTGGTCGCGCGCGCTGGCGACCAGCGATGGCGTGATATAATATCCAGCCGTCACGATGAAGGTGAGCAACACACCCGCTCCGACACCCGGCAGCGTCATCGGCAAGTAGACATTGAGGAAGCCGCGGACCGGATGAGCGCCAAGCGAGGCCGACGCCCGCATGAAATGGGGAGGAATACCCTTCATCGTGGAATAGAGAGGCAGGACCATGAAGGGCAGCATCATATGGATCATGACGATATAAAGCCCTGTGGTGTTGAAGATCAGCTCCAGCGGCTGTCGGATCAGACCAAGCCAACCAAACAGCGAATTAACAAGCCCCTCGCGTTGAAGAAGAACGATCCAGGCAGAGGTACGCGCCAATAACGATGTCCAGAACGGCAGCATCACAGCGATGATAAGCGCGATCGACAGAAATCGCGGTGCGCTCACCATCAGATTGGCAAGCGGATAGCCAAGCAGAGCGCAAACAAGAGTGACGATAGCTGCGGTCTTGAGCGTACGAAAGAGGATATCGACATAGGTTCGTTGCTCTTCAGGTGCCTGTACCACCTTACCACCGTCATCAATGGCAAGATCGACTGCGGCAAGCATGTAGTAAGGCGTGTAGGCCGGCGAGGCACGTTTCATCGCGTGCCAGTAGGCTGGCTCTTCCCACCTCTTGTCGATTCCAGCCAGAAAACGGCGTGCCGCACCATCCGCAGTGATATCGTCTGGTAGTGTACGCAACTTGCGAACGGTGCTGGTGAGAAGCGTGCGATAGCCACTCTCCTCATAGTTCAAGCGCCGGGCAGCCTCAGCAACAAGGTTGCGTGGAGCGCTGGCAATTTCCTGTACGAAAGTCGTGAAAACAACATCCGGCGGCAACTCCGCTGAATCGTTCGTCGTCCAGCGGGACAATTCAGCCACCGTTTCTGGTAGAGCCTGCGTCAGTTCGGCATTATCAATTGCCTTGTAGAGCATCATGCCGATCGGTAGCATGAATGTCAGCAGCACATAGAATAGAAGCGGTGCCACAAGCATTAAGGACACAACACGCCGACGTCTGCCAGCTCGCCCCCATTCCCGGCGCGTTGCCTTGGTCGCGGCTGTGTCTTCATCGATCAAGGTCATCGGAACCATGCCTCCTTAAACCATGCCGGCGGGAAATCTGCCGGCATGGCCTTTAACACTATCCAGTCGGCTTACTGAGCAACCCAGCTGGCAAAGCGTTCTGCCAGTTCCTCACCGTGATCAATCCAGAATTCCGAGTTGAAACGCACCGCGTTTTTAAGATTGTCCGGAGCAGATGGGAGTTTTGCCAACCGGTCCGCAGGAAGGGCTTCCATGGCTTTGACGTTGCTAACACCGTAAGCGATATTGTTGGCAAAGGTTGTCTGCGGTTCTTTTGACATCATGAATTCGACGAAAGCCGTTGCTTCATCCAGGTTTGGAGTTCCCTTCATGATGGCCCAGAATTCGGTTGAGTTGATCTGACCGTCCCAGACGATAGCAAAATCTTTCCCTTCCTTCTGAGCATTGTCGACGCGACCGTTATAGGCTGTTGTCATGACGACATCGCCTGAAGAGAGCCATTCCTGCGGCTGGGCTCCACTCTCCCACCACTGGATATGTGGCTTCAGTTGATCGAGCTTGGCGAAGGCTCTGTCCTGACCTTCCTTCGTGGCAATCACGCTATAGACTTCCGATGGCGGCACGCCGTCTGCCATCAAGGCTACTTCCATGGTCAGCTTCGCAGTCTTACGCAAACCGCGCTTGCCCGGCCACTTTTCCACGTTCCAGAAATCGGCCCAGTTCTTCGGCCCATCTGTCAGCTTGGCCTTGTCATAGGTCAAAATGTTGGCCCAGCTCAGAGCACCAACAGCGCATTCCTTGAACTGGCTGGGATCAATCTCATCCGCATGTGGCTTTTTCGACCAATCGATATTTTCGAGAAGCCCCTGCTCGCACGCCATGGTGACTTCGTCGTCCTCCATCTGCATGACATCCCAGGTGACATTTCCCGCGTCGACCATTGCCTTCTGCTTGGCTAGACCGCCATTGGTCGTGTCTTCGAGCACCTTGATGCCCTTTTCCTTGGCATAAGGCGTGAAATAGGCTTCCCGAAACGCGTCTTGAATTGCCCCACCAAAGCCAACAACAGTCAGATCGCGAGCATAGGCGCTAGAAAGGCATGCCGCAGTCGCGATACCGGTTGCCAGAAGCATCTTCCCATATTTATGCATGTTCCTGTTCCTCTCTCTTTTATGATCATTGCTCGCCCTCTGTTTTTCTTGTGACGAGGTATTAGGCTTCAGACGAGAATTTGCATCGGGTTCTGAAGCAGCTCCTTGAAACTGGACAACCATTGCGCTCCCAAAGCGCCATCTATTGCCCGATGATCGAGCGAAAGCGTCACGCGCATGACGCGGGCGTCAACGGCTATGCGCTCCCGAGACACAATCCGTTCTTCAATCGCGCCGACTGCAAGAATTGCGGCTTGCGGTGGATTGATAATGGCGGTGAAGTCGCTCACGCCGTACATGCCGAGATTGCTGATGGTGAACGAACCGCCACGATACTCATCCGGCTTCAGACCGCCATTGCGGGCTCTGAGTGCCAGATCGGAAATCTCATCCGAGATTATGGACAGCGATTTCTTGCCTGCATCCTTGACCACCGGCGTGATCAATCCGCCATCTGTCGCCACCGCAACGCAAATATCCGTTCGTTGCAGGCTGAGGAGAGCGTCCTCCGTCCAGATAACATTGCAGGCAGGAACGCGGGCGAATGCAGCGGCGGCTGCCTTGACCAGAAAATCCGTAACCGAAAGTCGCGCTTCTGCCGGACGCGCAGCATTGATCTGCTTTCGAAGTTCAAGCAGCGCATCGACAACGATTTCGGCATTCAGGTAAAAATGTGGAATCGTTTGTTTGGACGCGCTCAAACGCTGTGCAATCGTCCGCCGCATGGCGGAATGCGGGATGGCAACATACGGGATCTCCACATCGTGCGATCGGAGAACAGATACATCGTCATTAACGATCCCCGTCTGCTGGGCAACGGGATTGGGAGTAGAAGAGGCCGAGCGTATCGTTGTACCGAAAGCCTCAACATCGCCGCGAAGAATACGCCCGCGCGGTCCTGTCCCATTGATGTCAGAGAGCGAGATACCCTTTTCGCCTGCAAGCCTGCGTGCAAGCGGGCTGGCGAATATGCGCCGGTTCAAATCCCTGCCCGGCATTTCAGCCGTCGATACTGCTATTGCATCAGAGCCTACTGCTTCCCGTTGAACAAGTACCGTAGGAATAGAGGCTGAAAGCAACTGTGCCACATCGGCTTCAGTCTCCCCTTCATCCGCGAGAATGCCGATCGGTGTCTCAACTGTTACTGTCGCTCCATCGCCATGCAATATGCGGGCCACACGTCCTGACTTGGGGCTAGGAATTTCGATGACGGCCTTGTCCGTCTCGATCTCGGCAAAGGCCTCGCCTGAGACAACAGCATCTCCCTCGACTTTCAACCACCGGGCAATGGTGCCGTCACGCGCATTGGCCACGACGGATGGCATGACCAAAAACTCAGGCATGGTGTCGCTCCGGCAGGGTTGCCAATGCAGCCGCAATCTCTTCTCGCCCTGCATAGGCAGCGCGTTCGAGAACTTTGGAGATCGACGGAGAAGCTTCGCGTCCGCTGACCCGCTCGACGGGATGATCAAGCCAGTCGAACAACCGACGCTGGATTTCATCGGAAAGCCATGCGCCGTAAGAAGAACCGCGCGGCCCCTGCTCGACGATCATGACCATGTTGGTTTTCTTCACGCTTTCAGTGATGGTTTCCCAATCGATGCTGGCACGGTCGAGGCATCGCAGATCGATAACCTCGGCATCCAGACCTGCCTCCTCTACGGCATCAAGCGTTGCCTGCACCATAGCGGAGTAGGTCAGTATCGTCGCGGCAGACCCGCTTCGGCGTACCGACGCTTTGCCAAATGGAATGAAGTAATCAAGATCTCCGACCGGAGCTGGCCCCATCGTCTGATAAAGATCAACATGCTCTATCATCAGAACTGGATCATTCGACGCCAGCGCTGTGTTCATCAGCCCGACATAGTCGAATGGCGTGGATGGCGCGATAATTCTCCAGCCCGGCGAGGTGGCGAAAATGCCAGCAGGGTCCATGGAATGCTGGGAACCATAGCCTGTGCCAATCGCAATCTTCGTGCGCAGGACAAGAGGGACGGCCATGTCACCACCAAACATATGACGCGCCTTGCCGACCTGATTGAACACCTGATCGGCTGCGACCCACATGAAGTCCGGATACATGAACTCGACAATCGGACGATACCGCCCATCCATCGCAAGTCCACCGCCCAAGCCCAAGAACGCATTCTCGCTGATCGGCGTTCCAAGAATGCGATCAGGATACTTCGCCTTGAGGCCACGCGTGGCGCCGTTGGTTCCACCTTTCAAACGATGGATATCCTCGCCAAGGATGACGATACCGTCGTCCTTCTCCATACGCCGGTCCAGCACATCAGCAATGACGTCGACAAATTTGCGTTGTTCGATGCCGCCGGTGAAGTTCGATTTCTCGACATATTGCAGGCCCGATAATTCGGATCCATCGCTACGAATACCGACATCGCAGAAGTCCGGCTTCGGCCACAGCCCTGCCTTGATAACACGGCGATTATCCACGCGATCCGTCAACTCTTCCGCCACATCTTGCATGATCTGTTTGCAACGCGCTCTCAACGCATCGATACCGGTCTGGTCGACAAGGCCACGTGCCATCATTTCTCGTGCTACCCGATCCAGCGGATCTTTCGCCCGCCAGCTTTCCTCTTCCTCTTTCGTGCGATAGCCAAAGGCAGAGCCCGGGAACGAACCGTTCTGGTGGAAGTAGCGGTAAACCTCGGCCTCAATGATGGTCGGACCGTTTCCGGCGCGCATATGTGCAAGCGCCTCTTTCATTGCGAGATTGACCGCAAGCGGATCCATCCCGTCTACGTGCCAGGATGGAATAGCGAAGGCCTGTCCGCGCGCAGCCAAACGTGTTTCTGCCGTTGATTCTTCCAGACTGGTCGCGACCGCATAGCGGTTGTTCTCGATGAAGAAGCATAGAGGCAGACGCCAAGCTGCAGCGAGGTTCATCGTCTCCAATACCGAGCCGATATTCACCGCGCCGTCGCCAAAGTAACTTACCGCAACCGCGTCCGAACCCGACTGCTTGTGTGCGAATGCTGCACCTGCCGCCAGCGGCACGCCACCGCCGACAATGGCATTGGTGCCCAGTGCACCCGCAGCCTGCCATCGCAGGTGCATAGACCCACCGCGACCGCCACAGAACCCTTCGGCAAGCCCCATGATTTCGGCCAGAGAGCGGCGAAGAAGAGAACGGATTGAACCGTCAAATGCCATGCCGAACGGCAGACCATCAGGCGCGACAAAGTTCAAAGCCTTCGCGAGAAATTGATGATGCCCACGGTGAGAGCCGTTGATCTGATCATCTGCCCGGAGCGGCAGGATCGAGCCAACCGCGCCGCCCTCCTGACCAATAGATGAATGTGCCGGGCCGTGAACCAGCCCCTCATTTGCAAGTTCAAGGACGGCTTCTTCGAATGCGCGGATGAGATGGAGCGATGAGAGCATCGTTTCCAACCCGGCAGCGCCTTCCGCATCCCAATCCTTCTTGGTCGTGCCAAACTCTAGCCAGCGGGTGGAACTCGATACGGTCTTCGTTTGCGGCATTTCTTCCTCTACAGACAAAGCTCGGCCATCACCTGCGAGAGACTCGCAAGCGGCAGACAGTGGTCGGACATTACGCGCGATACCGGCGGTTTTGATGCTCTGAACAAGCCAGAGCGGTTCCCACATTTATTCTCGTTTTATTAGTGCTAGGCTTTCACTTTCTTTGCCCAGTGTCAATCAATTGTATCCATTGAATCTTGAAATAAAGGATTTTCCGCAAAATTTGCCTCGACAAAGGCATTTTCACAATGAACTATGATTTGATTGGATACATTGGTATGAAGGTGAGCGAATGTCGAAGAGTAACTACAGCCATCAGGACAAAGCGTCTGCGCATGACATTGGCTTACCCGGCCTGCGAGGCACCGAGCATATCGGTTTCACCGTCCCTAATCTGGCGGAGGCGGTGGATTTCTTCGTAAACGTCATTGGCTGCGAGCCATTTTATGAGCTTGGCCCTTTCTCGTCTGACGGGGAATGGATGCAGACAGCTCTCAATGTGCATCCGCGCGCGATCATGAAGAAGCTACAGTTCTTGCGCTGCGGCAATGGCTCCAACTTCGAGATATTTGAGTATTCGTCACCGGACCAAAACCCGGTCCAGCCACGCAATAGCGACGTCGGGGGACATCACCTTGCCTTCTATGTCGACGATATTGATTCGGCTGTGCAGTATTTGCGCATGCATGAAGTCCGCATTCTCGGTGAGCCTGTCGTGCGGAAAGATGGTCCGAGTGCAGGGCAAACCTGGGTCTATTTCCTGACACCCTGGGGAATGCAGCTCGAGCTCGTATCCTTCCCGAATGGCAAGGCCTATGAAAAAGGTCTGACGCGTCGCCTTTGGAGTCCGGTTGGAACAACGTCGTGATCGCCTCTTCGTCCGACGGTAAAAGTAGTAGACGAGCGCCGAACATTGTCTGCTATATCTGGCGTCTCTGATGCACTGTCAGAGCATAGAAGGGGCCATTTTATGAATGAAACCACGTTGGGTCTTCGAGTAACGAGTGAAATTCGCCAGAAGATTCTGAGCGGCGAGTTCGCGCCCGGACTGCGCATCCGGCAAGAGGAACTTGCCGCACAATTCGGCACGAGCCGCGTGCCCGTTCGGGAAGCTCTCAAGCAGCTCGAAAGCGAAGGCCTCGTCGTCATCGTTCCCAATAGTGGTGTCTGGATTGCGCGTGTCGACATCAATGAGTGTGTGGAGATGTGGAAAATCCGCGAGCGGATTGAACCGCTTGCGCTTGGCGAAAGCCTCCCGCACTTGACCGATGAGGATATTTTCGGCCTAGAAGAGATCTGTCGCGCCATAGACGCCACGACGGATGTGGAGGAATTCCTGCGGCTTGATCGTCAATTTCACCTCGCGAGCTATCGTGCGACGGCCATGCCTACGCTCATTCCAATGATCGAGCGCATCTGGAATACGACACAGCATTATCGGCGCGCTTACACAATGCTGCTGGGCCGTGAACGGTTCTGGATCATACAATGCGAGCACGGGCTTCTGATGGAAGCCATCAAGCGAAGAGATGTCGAGGACTCAGAAAGAGCCCTTTACAGCCACATTCGCCGCACCCGCATGGAACTGGAACGGAACCGCACGGCCTTTACTGACATTGCTTTCTAGATATCCCTGCCACGAACCGGCTTCACAGAGCCATCCCATTGGTAGCTGAGACATAACGAGCGTCCTCTCAGTAAACCAATTGACGCCAATGACGCTTCGTGCAATTAATTCATGATGCATCATACAACAAACATCGGTTCTTCTCATGTATGATTATTGTCTGGTTGGCGGCGGCATAGTCGGCCTTGCCACGGCCCTCACCATTGTCCGGCAGGAGCCTTCAGCCCGCATTCTTGTGCTGGAGAAGGAAGAAGCTGTCGCGATGCATCAGACCGGCCATAATAGCGGTGTGATTCACGCTGGCATCTATTACCAGCCCGGAAGCTTTAAGGCAGAGCTTTGCCGCGCTGGCGAGCGCATGACGAAGCAATTCTGCGACGAGAACAACATTCCTTATCGTGTTCCCGGCAAGCTTGTCGTTGCGACCAACGATGTCGAAGTGCAACGCCTCGCCGCGCTCGAAACAAATGCGGCGGCGAACGGCATTACCTGCCGCCGCCTCAGCGGCGGTGAACTACACGAATTCGAACCCGCCGTGACGGGACTCGGCGCATTGCTGGTCGAACAGAGCGGTATTGTTGATTATCGTGCGGTCTGCCGCGCCATGGCCGATCTCATTCGCGCTGCTGGTGGTGATATCGAGTTCAATGTCAGTGTCGACCGCATTGAAGAACGCAGTGACAGTGTGCGGGTCCATGCGAGCAGCAAAGTCTGGGAAAGCAGGCAGGTCATCGCCTGCGCCGGTCTGCAGGCTGACCGCCTTGCCCGACGCTCCGGTGTTGATGTGGACTTCCAGATAGTGCCATTTCGTGGCGAATATTACGCCTTGCGGCCTGAACTGAACAAACTCGTCGAACGCATGATTTATCCGGTGCCGGATCCTTCAATGCCGTTTCTCGGCATTCATCTGACACCGATGATTGACGGCAGCCTGACTGTCGGCCCCAATGCCGTTCTGGGCCTTTCGCGCGAGGGCTATCCAAAATTCTCGGCCAACTTGCGCGATATTGCGACCTATGCGGCCTTTCCCGGTTTCTGGAAGGTAATCACCGCCCATCTGTCGTCCGGCCTGGAAGAAATGAAGGATAGTCTGTTCAAGAAGAGCTATCTGGAAAAGTGTCGGAAATATTGCCCATCCCTGCAGGAAAGCGACCTTCGGCCCTATCGGGCGGGCATAAGGGCCCAAGCCGTTTCGAGAGACGGCAAGCTTATTCACGACTTCAAGTTCCACCAGACAAAACGTGTGCTGCATGTGTGCAATGCGCCGTCCCCCGCAGCCACGTCAGCCATACCTATCGGAAATCTGATCTTTCAACGCTTGCAAACAGGCAATTGAGTACGTCATGACCAATCCTCACTACCGCGACACCAAACTGTTCATCGATGGCAAATGGGTAGAAGGCGAAGGCGGCACGCCCATCGCCGTGCTCAATCCGGTCAATAATGAAACCATCGGAACGGTTGGCGTTGCCTCGAAAGCCCAGCTTGAAGCGGCAGCACTAGCTGCCGAACGCGGCTTCCACATCTGGCGCGATATGAGCGTCTTCGAACGCTCGAATATTCTGCGCAAGGCCGCCACGCTGCTGCGCGAGCGCGCTGAAGCCGCCGCGCGTCTACTGACGCTCGAACAAGGCAAGCCGCTTGCCGAAGCACTCGCGGAAATCAACGTCTCCGCCGATATTTTCGACTGGTTCGCCGAGGAAGCCCGGCGCGCTTACGGTCGCATCATTCCTGCGCGCGACCGTTTCGTTCGTCAGACAGTGTTCAAGACGCCGATCGGCCCAGTGGCTGCCTTCACGCCGTGGAACTTCCCGGTTTCGCAGACGGCCCGTAAACTGGGTGCGGCACTTGCCGCCGGTTGCTCGCTCGTCGTCAAGCCTTCGGAAGACACCCCCGCTTCGCCCACTGTTCTGGCCGAAGTGCTGCATGACGCTGGTCTTCCGGCGGGCGTCGTCAACTTCGTCTATGGCGTACCAGCCGACATATCGAGCTATTTGATCGCGCATCCGGCCATCCGCAAAGTCTCGTTTACCGGATCGGTGCCGGTCGGCAAGCACCTTGCCTCGCTGGCAGGTGCGCACATGAAGCCCGCCACGATGGAACTAGGCGGCCATGCACCGGTTCTGGTCTTTGGCGACGCCGACATCGTGGCAGCAGCAACCACGATGGGTCGCTCGAAATTCCGCAATGCCGGTCAGGTCTGCGTCTCTCCGACCCGCTTCCTGATTGAGGACAAGGCCGTCGATCAGTTTGTCGATGTGTTTCTTCAGGAAATCGGTCGTGTCAAGGTTGGCTCCGGTCTCGAAGCCGACAGCACCATGGGGCCGCTCGTTTCGCAACGTCGCGTGGAAGCAATTGAAGCGCTCGTGGCCGATGCCCGAGACAAGGGTGCCAATGTTGCTGCCGGTGGCAAGCGCATCGGCAATTCCGGCAATTTCTATGAACCGACGGTTCTGACGAATATCACGCGCGATATGAACATCATGAATGATGAGCCGTTTGGCCCAGTGGCACTGATCATTCCGTTCTCCGATGCGGAAGAAGCATTCAGCGAAGCCAATCGTCTGCCATTCGGCCTTGCTTCTTATGCGTTCACGCAATCGGCAGCACGGATTGCCGAACTCGAACGCCGTGTCGAGGTAGGCATGCTGACCATCAACCATCTTGGTCTGGCTCTCCCGGAAGTGCCGTTCGGTGGCGTCAAGGACAGTGGCTATGGTTCCGAAGGCGGTAGCGAAGCCATCGAACCTTATCTCACAACCAAATTCGTCACGGAACGACACGCGGTGTAATCTGCACTGATCAAACAGACATTATAAAACGGCACTCCGTTGGAGTGCCGTTTCTTTTTTGCGCGGTCATCAGCTCAAACAATAACCCCCGCATCGCAGTCAGCAATGCGGGGGGCTATCTTCGCTATGGTATGCTGATGCTCTAAGCGCGGAGGCTCGCCGTTCTTTCGAGATCGATCTTGAAGGTGCCCGGTTCCTCATCATTCGAAACCAAAGCAACGCGATAGACCTTTTCGGCAGCTTCCGGGGACAACCAGCCACGGTTTGCGGTTGCAAGCACGCGCTTTGGATCGCGTTTCAGCGGGTCGCCGTAACCGCCGCCGCCCGAGGCTGTAAAAGCAATCTTCGCTCCGTCTTCAATGACGACTTCCGCAAAGGCGGGCAGAGTTTCTTCCTTGCCTTCGCCCACAATCTTGACCGTTTCCGAAGCCTTGCCCGTACCGCCGCCCAAAACGCCGCGTGGCGGGAAGGTTGTGCCATCAGCAGCGTAGACAATCGTCATATCATGGTCGAGCGGATAGAAAACGCCGCCAACTGTCGGCGACCCTTCAAACTCACCATAACCCTGCGAATCCTGAACAACGCCACGCCGCTCGATGATGATGGGATACATCGATTCATCGACCTCGACAGAGTCCAGCTGGATCAAACCAGCATTTGCCGGGCCGCAATAGGTTAGCCAGCCATCATGGCCGTGCAAAGCGCCTCCACCGGCATATCCGACAAAGACCTGGTTCACATAGCCCTTGCCATCCTTGTACGGGTCTTGGCCTGAAATGACCCCAACACCCGCCGGCAGATGCGAGCCGCTTTCAGCTTGACCATATGGCGCGCCCATCTGGGAGAACACCGCGTTGCCAGCAATCATCAACCGGTCATTGACGTTGGTCGTGGCAACGGAAGTTCCAACAGGGTATTTGGGCTTGCCGATTGCGGAACCATCTCGCAACAATACCTTGATCTGGGATTTCGCGCCCTCATTATGCGGGACACTTTCATCAAGATTGTTGAACACACCAATGCGGCATGACCCTGTCGCTGTGTTCTCTGACAGATTCAGGCCGCCTGGAACGCAATCGATATTGTCCCGCGCATCAACGACAATCTCGCCTTTATCAGGATCGACATTGATGGTCAATTTGACGGGAATTCCTTCGTCGGCAACGCCGGGCACCGGGTCGTGACGAATTTCGTAGCTGTACTGACCAGCAGGAAGCTTCGCAATGGCGGCCTTTGCGCATCGCGCACCATAATCGAACCAGTCTTCCACGAAGTCCAGTACCGTTTCCGGTGAATAGCGTTCCAGCAATTCGTGAATTCGACGCTCACCAGTGCGGCAGGCTCCAATCTGTGCACGCACATCGCCAAGCCACATTTCCGGCACGCGATTGCGCATGGAGCCAATGCGCAGAATATCCGCCTTTTCCTTGTAGTTTTCTGCAATGCGCACGCAGGGCCAGTGCATCCCTTCTTCAAAGATGTTCTTCGCGAATGGGAGATAAGTCGATGGCGTCGGCGCACCGGTATCAGCATGGTGCGACAGCGCCATCATCCAGAATAGCGGTTTGCCCTGATAGAAAACCGGCATCGCCACGATCAAGTCGGCATGGTGCGTGCCGCCCGTAAAAGGACAATTGTTGAAGAAGATGTCACCCGGCTTGATATCGTCGAAGAGTTTAGTGATCGGGCGGGTCGCCAGATCCATCGACATGACGTGGATAGGCAGGGCATCTTCGACCGATACCAGACGATGATCATAGGTCAGGATCGCGCAGGAAAAGTCGCGCGCGTTCTTGATAACAGCCGACCGGCTGGCACGCATGACAACAAGCGTCATCTCGCGCACCACAGCCTCGAAGCGGCTTTTGAGAACGGACATAAGAAAAGGATCTACGCGACGGGCTGCACCCGTATCAGATATTTTTGTGCTCATATTCATCACTGAACCTTTCTGATCAGGCTACCTGGACAACGAGGTTGCCATATGTATCCACGGTGGCGTCGTGCCCCTTCTTCAGGTAGGCGGTAAAGGTTTCGGCATCGACGATGCACGGCCCTGCAAGTTGCGCGCCAGCGCCAAGTCCCGCCAGTTCGTAGACCGGCAATTCCTCTTTCGCCTTGATTTCGTGGCTGTACACATTGCGGAAACCCTTGGGCTGGACCGCACCGTCCTGACTATGCAGCGTATGGCTGAGCCAAACGTCCTGTCCGGTACGTTTGCCAATCGCACGCAATTTCCAGGCTGTGAACTCGACCACGTCACCATCCGCACGAATGGAATAGATGCGTTCATGCATCTTGTGGAATGCTTCAACGAATTCTGCCAATTGGGCCTGCGTGACTTGGCCATTTTCAGGCGTGAACGGAACTTCAATCTCGAAGGATTGATACTCGTACCGTCCCATGAAACTGAATTCGAAGCGCCGGTTCTCACGCGTAACACCGGCCTCATCAAGGAACCCGTCGCCGGACTCCATCAGCCGTGACAGGATTGCGTTGACACCTTCCGGATCGAAGCGTTCGCTCGAGGTCAAAAGCACGCCGGTATCCTCGCGACGGATATCCGAGATCAGACCGCCAAAAGCCGAAAGACCGGCCATGAAGCGGGGGATCATATAACGTTTCAGACCGAGAATATCGGCCATCTCCGCTATATGGATAGCGGTTGCACCGCCACCGCAAACGAAGAAGCTGTCACGCGGGTTAATTCCCTCGCGCACGGTGATTTCTTCAATTGCGGCCACCATGTTGTGGTTCGAGGTCGTGTAGATGGCATAGGCAGCTTCCTCATTGGAAACCCCAAGCTCGCCTGCAACCTTCGACAAGGCCTGTTCGGCCAAATCCTTCCGCAACTGCATTTTGCCGCCCAGAAAATAGTCTGGATCGACAATCCCCAGAACGACATTGGCGTCAGTGACTGTCGGCAACTCGCCACCCTTGTTGTAGCAGGCAGGCCCCGGACGCGCGCCTGCACTATGGGGCCCAACATGCAAGAGACCGCCAGCATCTACCGACGCGATTGACCCCCCACCGGCACCCACCGAGCGCACGTCAACCTTGGGAATGCCGAGACTGTCATGATGGATCATGCTGTCAGGCGTCACAATGATCTGATGGTTGCGCAAAGCGGAAACATCAAATGTCGTTCCACCCATGTCACCAACAATAATGTCTGGCTCGTCGGAAAGGGCAAGCGCGGCCATTGGAGCAAGGGTTGGACCCGACATGACCGAGTAAATCGGCTTCCGGATCATTTCTGCAACCGGCATCATGCCGCCAACACAATTAGCCAGCAGCAACTCACCGCCGAAATTGGTCTCGTCGAGTGCAAGGCGCAGCTTTTCGATATAGCGCTTGACGATGGGGTTGATCGAGGCATCAATTGCAGCAGCGATGATACGCTTGTATTCGCGCGGCATCGGATTGATTTCATGGCTGAGCGTGATGGCGACGCCCGGCAGCTTCTCTTCCAATATCTGGCGTATTTCCAACTCATGTTCCGGATTAACCACGGACCACAGCAGACCTACGGCAATGGCTTCGACTCCGAGCTTCTTGAAGTCTTCCGCTGCTTTCACAACGTCATCGCGATTGAGCGCCGTGACTACGCGTCCACGCGCATCAATGCGTTCACTGACGGTGCGTGTCAGGTGACGCGGCACATAAGCTTCGGGATAATCCAGCCGCCACTGAAACGCGCCCTTGCGTGGACCTTCGCGCAGAACAAGCACATCCTGGTGGCCTTCGGTAACAATCAGTCCAACCTTGACGGTTTTACGCTCAACCAATGCGTTGGTCGAAACGGTGGAACCATGCACAATAAGGTCGACCTGCTGGAAGAAGGCATCAGGGGTTAGATCATAGCCTTCGGCGGCGACATGGAGGACATTGATAAATCCCTTCTCAAACTCGCCCGGTGTCGTCGGCGATTTAAAGATCGAGATTTCACCTTTTTCGTTCGAAACAAGGCAGTCCGTGAAAGTACCACCAATATCGATGCAAACCTGATATGTCATTTGATCCTCAAGATATCTCTTTTGGGGTCGATAAATGAACGGCGAAGCCGCTCGCAATGCGAATACAAAACCCTGGACTAACGCTGCGTCTGCAGCTGTACGACGACCAGAGAAACGATGATGATGAGGCCAAGGAATATCTGCTGAAGATAGCCATCAACCTGAATGAGGTTCATACCGTTGGAAAGAACCGTGATGAAAAGTGCTCCAATCAGGGCTGCGGTCACGCCGCCCTCACCACCGGTAAGGCGCACACCACCAACAACTGCAGCCGCGATGGATTCCAGTGTGAGATTTCCACCAAGATTGGGTTCGCCAGAGCCTGTGCGTGCTGTCAGCATGATCGCTCCAATGGCCGTCAGCAGCCCACAAATGGTGTAGGCCAAAATAACAGCAGGCGCCGCCCGAATACCGGCCGCCCGCGCAGCCTTGGGGTTCGCGCCGATGATATAGAGACTACGACCGAATTTGGTGGCGGTCAGGATAAAACCGAGCACAATGAAGACCAATGCAAGCACCCATATGGGCGCGGACAGACCAAGGAATTTTCCTTGCGAGAGCATAGCGTTGAAGACTGGAGGCAAGCCAGTAATCGGGAAGCCACCGCTTACAGTCGAAGCCAGAGCAAGGATGATATTGGCCATACCCAGCGTCACCACCAAAGCGTTGAGCTGGAACCCGGCGATGAGCACGCCATTCGTCATGCCGATTGCCGCTCCGATAACAAGCGCTGCGCCCATTCCAAGCAATACGGACGTGCCGTCACCGCCATTGACCATCACCATGGCCGAAACCACGCTGATCAAGGAAATATTGAAGCCAAGCGAAAGGTCGAAACCGCGTGTCAGAATGACGAAGGTTTGCGCCATCGCAAAGATTGCAAGAAAACTCGCCTGTACGACGATGTTCTGGATATTGCCGAGCGACCAGACGCGCGGTTCCACCAAGCCGAACAACAGGAGAGTGGCAAGGATTGCAAGCGGCAAAACCAAGCTGGTGAGGCGATGTGAAATCGACATGGATCTTTTGATGACAGGCCGGGAAGTTGTGGTGTCGGACATGGTCATTTCCTCACCTGAAGCAAACGTTCTATCCCCAACGCGCCGATCAACACCGCGCCAAGCATCAACGTCTGAAATTTACTGTCTATCTGAAGCAGGTTCATCGCATTGCCGATCACCGTCAGGAACAATGCTGCTAGAACAACAAGTTCCGCTCGCCCTACCCCGCCACGCAGTGACACGCCCCCAATAACAGCAGCGGCGATTGTTTCCATAGCCAGCGTGCTGCCGATGGTAGCCTGCCCGGACCCAAGCCGAGCCGTCATCAGAAAACCGGTCAGAGCCGCGAGAACACTTGCGAGCACATAAGTGGATACAATCACACGCTTGACCTTGATGCCGGAAAGAAGTGCTGAACGAGGATCGCTGCCCACCGCATAGATATGACGTCCGAAAGCAGTGTGACGCTGCATCACGACACACAGTACCGCGACGGCAAGAACGATGATCATGATCACTGGTATGTTCATGATCTGATTTCGACCGACGCCTTTGATAAAGCCGTCAAACACACCGTAAACAGGAATACCTTGTGTGAAATAGAGAGCAACACCCATGATGATGGAAGTTACCGCCAGCGTCACCATGAAGGGCGAAATGTTAAAGGTCGCAACTAACGCACCATTAATAAGCCCCACCAGTCCACCAAGTGCGAGGACAGCCAATAATGCGAGCAATGTTACATAGAGTTCCATTCCCGGAAACATGGGTCCCACGACAAGCATGATCGTGGCTGTAACCAATGTTCCTCCGGCAACGACAGCACCAACCGAGAGATCGAAGCCGCCGATTGTCATAACCAGCATCTGCGCGAGAGCAGGCAGTGCCAGAAATGAGAAATTTCTCATCACATTGATCAGATTGAGCCGGTTCAAAAAGCTCGGCGCTATCAGCGAGGTAATGATCAGGGACAATGCCAGGAACGTAAACACGATACCGCCACTGGCGATAAACCGCTGGAGAAAATGCGGCCCGCTATGAGGGGCAGCTTGTCGGGCGACGGTGTCCGTCATGCTATCAGTTCCTTCCCGGCGCTTTCCCCAAAATAGTGAGACAATACGCTCGCTTCGGATTTTTCATTTTCCTGGATTTCCGCCATGATCCGACCTTCATGCATGACGTAAATGCGTGTCGACAGATTGATCAGCTCGGGCAATTCCGAAGTGGAGACAATGACACAGGCTCCGCCCTCTACGAGACGCTTGATGTATCGGTAGACATCGGCCTTGGCGCCCACATCGATCCCCACTGTGGGCTCATCAAAAATATAGACGTCGAAATCCTTCATCAAACCGCGCGCCAGCATGATTTTCTGCTGGTTTCCACCCGAAAATGCTCGCGCACGCCTTTCGGGATCGAAGGGGCTAAGCGCCAGTTCCTTCAGCGGACTAGCGACCACTGACGCTTCTTTCCTGTGCTTGAAGAATGGACCAATGGAAAGACTTGGCAGGTTTAAGCCAGCCATGGTTACATTCTCGCGGGCGGGGCGGATCAAGGCCAATCCTTCCTCGCCACGGTCTGCAGGAAAATAGCAAAGATGGTTGTCCAGCATGACCGGAGGCGTCGGACGCTCTACCACTTTGCCATGGAGCTCAACGCGTCCGGACGATATCGTTTCGAGACCAAAGATGGCGCGGCACAATTCCGAGCGCCCACAACCAACTAAACCGGCAAGACCAACAACCTCACCCGCTCGCGCATAAATGCTGGCATCGACGACAGTACCGTTTTCAACCGAAAGCCTGTCGATCTTCAGAGCAACTTCGGTCGGACTGGTTGTGATCTTTGGAAACAGTTCCGAGACCGGGCGTCCGATCATCATCTCGATCAGACCTTCGTCACTGATCTCACCGGTATTCACCGTTCCGATATATTTACCGCCACGCAGAACTGTCACGCGATCAGAGAGATTGCGTAGTTCCGCCATGCGGTGGGATACGTAAATGATGCCGACGCCCTTTTCCTTCAATCGCCGGATAGTGCGGAACAGCTTTTCCGCCTCGCCATCAGTCAACGATGCCGTCGGCTCATCAAGGATGAGAATTTTTGGGTCAAGCCGAAGCGCTTTGGCAATCTCGATCATTTGCCGCTGAGCACGCGACAGATGCCCAACCATCGCATCCAGTGGGACATGAAACTCCAGCTCATCCAGCAACTGCTGGGCTTCGGCGCGCATAGCCGCTTTCTTGAGGAAAAGCCTGCCACTCTTTTCGCGCGCCAAAAACAGATTTTCCAGTACCGTTAAATCCGGAACAAGACTGAACTCCTGAAACACCGACGCGATGCCAAGCTCACGTGCAAGTGCCGGGTTCATTTTGTTATAGGTCTTTCCATTCACCGTCAGCTCTCCCGCCGACGGCTCGAAAGTTCCAACGATCAAATTGATGAGCGTCGACTTCCCCGCACCATTCTCACCGAGAAGCGCATGGACCTCGCCAGGCTTCAGGTGTAGCTCAACGTTGCTCAACGCGGCAATGTTGCGGAAATTCTTTGTCAGCCCTTTGATGTGAAGCATGTTCATTCCCGATCAATGATCCCCGCCCGGCCTCTTTCGAGGCCAGACGACGTTGCATTGTTGAAAGGCGAAACTGCCTGAAAACGCAGCCTACTTGGCGTTGACCGAAAATACCGGACGCGTATTGGCTGGGGCGAAGATCTGCGTCGTATCAAAACTGTCGATATTGTCCTTCGTGACAATACCAGGAGAAACGAGCAGCACCTTCTCGTGCGGTTTCTTTTCAAGGGCACGAACAGCAAGATCAACGCCAATACGACCCATCATGACCGGATATTCAGTTGCAAAAGCAACAACTTTTCCGCTTTTGACCGCATCCAGCATCGTCTGGTTTTCATAGGACGAAACGATCATCACATCGTCACGCCCGGCATCTTCCACCGCGCCAATCGCAGCTTCGGCAGTTGGGGCCCCACCCCAGATCACATTCATATCGGGATAGGTCTGCAGTGCATCTTCTACCAGACGCAACTGTGCTGGAACGCTGGCTTCACCAAATTGCTCGGCCAACAATTTGATATTGCCTTCTTTGACGGAGTCGCGGAAGCCACTCATATAGGTTTCCGCCCATCCGGAACCCTGAGGTCCGGGGAAACCAACTGCTTTCCCTTCCTTGTCGCCAAGAAGTTTCTTGGCATACTCGCCGGTCTGATAGCCCTTCTGATAGAAGTCCGGTGTGACGCGGGCAGTGATCGGCGTTTCGAGAATGGGGTTCGCCACAGCGATATTGACGATGCCCTTGTTCATGCCTTCAGTGATCTTCGCAGCGACACCCGCTTCCGAGATTGGCGAAATCAGTATGGCATCCGCGCCGGCCGCGACGCAATCGTCATATTGCGAGATCTGCTTGGGAAGTGATGTGTAGCCGCCAGCCTGATAGATCGTCAGATTGACACCCAGACGCTTGGCTTCCTCTACCATGCCGTAGTTGACCGACACCCAGTAGCCATCCTGAATATGAGGATAGAGAACGCAGAGGTTCCAGGGCTTTTCTGCCTTCTCCAGCGGCGTGTATTCAATTTCAGAGACCGACTTCAGATCACCGTCCTTCGCGGACTGGATCTTGAAGGGCCACCATTTTCCGGATCCATCTGCAGCAAGTGCGGTTGCCGAAAACGAGACAGCCAGCGCCAGTATGGACGAGCCAATAGCATATTTCAGATTCATATCGAGACGAGCTCCCATTTTGCCCTCTGCGGTTGATTTTGTGAGGCGATTTTGCCTTCTTTTATTCGTTAACGCTTATATAGAATGACCACCCTGTCAATGAAATTGGATACATTATGTTTTATTTTTTCTCATTTGACGCTGCATAATCTACTTATAAGCCTCAAATGTATCCAATCACATTTTGATGCATGTTGCCACCGGGCTATTAAAGCCCGGTGCACTCGTTTAGATTTTTGCCTTTAAGCCCGACCGATTGCGGCCAGCGTTTCATCCAGCGACTTCTTCGTTGCCGCGACAACATCATCGACCTGCGAAGGCGTGATGATCATGGGCGGGCAAAACGCAATCGCATCGGCCATGTTGCGCGTGATGACGCCATTGCCGAACATCGCCGCATTGGCGAGACCACCCAGTGTGCCGACTTTCTCGTGTGGCGCCTTGGTTGCCTTGTCACCAACCAGTTCAAGCGCGGCAATCAGGCCAACGCCGCGCACTTCACCAACCAGCGGATGGTCGGCCAGTTCACGCAGGCGCTTTTGCATATAGGCGCCGGTTTCACGCGCATTGGTCACCAGATCGCGCTCTTCGATGATCTTGAGGTTTTCGACCGCAACCGCAGCCGCAACCGGATGACCCGAGCCCGTATAGCCGTGACCGAATACACCAAGGCGTGCACTTTCATCCGCCACCGGCTGATAGACGCGGTCATTGAACATGAAAGCCGAGATCGGCAGATAGGACGACGAAATCTGCTTCGACAGCGTCATGATATCGGGCTTCATATTGAAGGTCTGCGAGCCGAACATATTGCCGGTACGACCAAAGCCGCAGATCACTTCGTCGGCGATCAGCAGAATATCGTATTTAAGCAGCACGGCCTGGATCTTTTCCCAGTAACCTTCCGGCGGAACAACGACGCCGCCTGCCCCCATCACCGGTTCGCCAATGAAGGCTGCAACCGTTTCCGGACCCTCGGCGAGGATCATGTCCTCCAGATCCTTGGCAAGACGTGTGGTGAATTCATCGACCGTTTCGCCCGGCAGTGCATCACGGTAGTAATGCGGGCAGGTCGTATGCAGGAAGCCCGGCAGCGGCAGATTAAACGAGTTGTGATTGACCGGCAGGCCGGTGGCGCTTGCCGATGCAATCGTCACGCCATGATAGCCGCGCTTGCGACCGATGATCTTGGTGCGCTGCGGCTGACCCATGGCATTGGCGCGGAACCACAACATCTTGATGATGGTGTCATTGGCTTCCGAGCCGGAATTGGTGAAATAGACCTTGCTCATCGGAACCGGCGCGATGCTGATCAGCTTTTCGGCCAATTCGATGACAGGGGGATGCGACCGGTGCGTGAAAGTGTGCGAATAAGGCAGCTTCAACATCTGCTTGTGCGCAGCATCGGCAAGACGCTTTTCAGAAAAGCCGACGCCGACGCTCCAAAGGCCCGCCATCGCTTCAATATAACGCTTGCCGTTATTGTCTTCGACGTAGATACCATCACCCTTTTCGATCACCACCGGGCCGATTTCCTCGTGACGGCGCGCATTGGTGTTGGAATGGAAATGATAGGCGATGTCGCGAGCTTCAACGGAATTGGGCTGTCTCGTCATGTAATTCCCCTTTCAAAGCCGGTGGACCGGCTATTACGGCCTCTTATTTCCAGATGCAGCCCGAGACAGCAAAGCTTATGCTGTCGACACACGAAATCGTGGAGGCTGATCGTTCTTTTAAAAGAAGCTATAGATAACTTTACCTTCGTGCAACATATTTGATGCATCAAACTACAAATATGATAAAAGGCCTTATTGGATGTTAGTGGAGAGCGCACGCATGCACAAAATTGCTGAATTGCAGACTCTGGTGCACGAGAACCTAGGCGATGTCGTTTATCGCAAACTCTCGGAAGCCTTGATGCGTGGCAAGTTTGCCCCCGGCACGCGGTTGACCATTCGCGAGCTGGCGGCTTCGCTGGGCACATCGGTCACGCCGGTTCGCGATGCACTGCTTCGGCTCATTCAGGACAACGCCCTCATCCAGAAAACACCGCGCGACGTGCGCGTGCCCATCCTGACGCCGGAACGCTATTGCGAGATACGCGATATTCGGGTGCGGCTGGAAGGGCTGGCGGTCAGCCGCGCCGCCGTTGCAGCGACACCGGAAGATATTGCCCGGCTCTGGTCCATTATTAATGACAATGAGACCGCGATTAAGGAGCAGCGCTGGGAAGATGCTCTCGAGTGCAACCAGATTTTCCACTCGGCTTTTGCAGAAATTGCGCGGATGCCATCGCTGATTACAATCCTTGGAACCCTTTGGCTTCAGATGGGTCCGTTGATTGCAGGCATATATGAGTATGGCGGCCGTCACATGATTGAAGACCACTATATTGTCGTGAAAGCAATCGAAGCGCGTGATCCAGAGGCTGCGGAAGCGGCGCTTGCCAAAGATATTCTGGATGCCAGCGAGCTTATTCTCGAAAGAATTGCGGCTCTTTTGCAGGAGTAGTGTTGAACAGCCTCTCGTTGGGACCGGCTTCTGCCCAATTGTGCGACCTAGAAATGCAGGACCCGCTCAACCGCGATTGTGAAAATGCGACAGGAATGCCTGCGTCGCGGGCTGTTTCGATTGTCGATCACGTCACGCGCTGGCCCCGGCTCGACGATCACGCGGTCACGCATGAACACGACACGGTCGGCAACACCGCGGGCAGCACTCGGCATTTCCTATTGCGCTGTTACGCAGCCGATCTCGTCCATCGGAGAGCTAAAAGCCGCAAGATGCAAAGGCCTTGTTTGGAATGCCTCTTTAGGAAACAATAAATGCCTGTCTCGCATCCGGGATATGCAACCCCAAAATCGCCGTGCAGGTACCAGTGGAACAAATCGCTGCTGCACATGAAGCATAGGAGACGGACACGACCGTCGGTAAAGTTCTGGTCCGGATTTAAACGCACTAACATGGCAGTCTCTCAAAGCCTACCATATTAGTATCGACTCCGTGCAGAAGCTCTAGAAGTGCAGGGAGAATGTCCTCCAGCGGACGCTTCCGTGGCAGATAGTTCATCGCAACGCCGCTACCGCAAACGATTGGCATTAGTCTCACGCAGCAATGCTTCGAGGCGCTTTTCACCTTCTCGCGTTTGCGCACCGTCGCGCAGACCGCCACGGATCAACTGCTCCGCCGCAGGGCGGATGAACAAATCGGCCCATGCGCGATTTTCGATTGCCAAGCCGGGACGCAAATCTGCCGGAGGCAGCACCTTCTTCGCGGCTTCGATAACCCCTTCGGGCAACGTTGCGATATTCTTTGCAAGCGTTTCCACGAATGTGTCGATCTGGTCCGCAGGCAGGGCGCGGTTGATCCAGCCATAACGTTCGGCTGTTTCAGCATCGAAAAGATCAGCCCCCAGAACGGCTTCAAGCGCACGATTGCGGCCTAACCGATGCGCGAGATGCTGGGTCGCCGCGCCCCCGGGGATGATGCCCATCAGCGCCTCGCATTGCGCGAGTCCCGCCCTGCCAATTTCGGCAAAGCACATATCCGCCGCCGCAACAAACTCCGCCCCGCCGCCCCGCGCCAGCCCCTTTAGCTTGATGATTGTCACTTGCGGCTGATGGCGTAACATCTCAGAAAAGGCCTGAAAGACATTCAGGCCCTCCGGTGCATCTTTCGCAAGTTCATCGAAGGCCTTTGGTTCGTCAATCAAAGTCATGTCCACATGGGCAATGAAAAAATCCGGATTAGCGCTATCAAATACGATGACTTTGACCGTTTCCTCGGCCCGCATTGCCGTGAGAAAGCGCCGCAACTCGGTCATAAGCTGCACATTGAGTATATTAACCGGAGGATTGTCGAGCGTCACATGCGCGACGCCATCGGCAACAACAATTCGGATCACAGAAAAATCGCCGTTCATAATGGTTCCTTTCATGGAAATCAGTTGCCGAGAAGGTATCCAACGGATATCTAGTGTCAATTACGCACTAAAAGCATCCCAGATATCCAAGAGGATACCGATGACGAATGAGAGCGACCCGACTTACCGCGCCGACTGTCCGAGCCGGGAAATTCTCGACCAGATTGCCGACAAATGGTCGATGCTGGTGTTGCAGGTGCTCAACAACGAACCCCGGCGTTTCAACGCGATCAAGCGACGGCTGGAGGGCATCACTCAGCGCGTTTTGACCCAGACTTTGCGCAAACTTGAACGCAATGGGATGCTCACGCGACGGATATTACCTGGACCGCCATTGGGTGTTGAGTATGCCCTGACCCCTTTGGGGCGCTCGCTGCAGGCACCCTTCGCGAGCCTTTATCACTGGACAGTAGAGCACATGGATACAATCCAGCAGCGCCAATCCGAGTTCGATAAACGCTCGTGACTTCCTTTGCGGTATCAGCAAGGTGTTTGCGATAAAAGTGATGGCTAAAAGGCGTTGCGCCCAATCCCATCGGAATGATGCCCCAACATGGGCTAATGAGAAAATCAGATTCACCACAACGCTCAGAACAAGAAATTTGAGCCAGAGTGGGATTTCGGCTGTGGATTTTACAAATTACGGCAGAAAGGTCTCAAAAAATAGCACGGTCAGGCCCGGACCACGTTGGACTTATCGTTCAAACAGAATGCACATTCTGATTGTGGCTGCGCTCGAGCGTCAGTTCAGCAGTGGTCTGGCCAAGCCGTTTCGCCAATTCCCGCATGATCGTGACCGCCATTTCCGGGTAATCGCTAAGGATTTTCGTGAAGTGCTCCTTGCTGATGCGCAAGGTTTCCAGCGGCGTCGCCGCCCTCACCGTGGCGGTGCGCCCCATATCGCACAGAATGCCAATTTCACCGACGATTGAGTTGGGCTGGGCTTCGGCAACCTTGATCGGACCACCAGGTGAATCGACAAGAATATCCGCGCCACCCAAAAGGATCACGTAAGCTGCGTCGGAGATGTCGCCCTGATGGAACAGTGTCTCTCCAGGCTTGAAGGTCATGCGGTCAGAGGTAAAGGCGAGCAGCTTCAGCTTCGCCGGCTCTATACCGGCAAAGAACGGCATGCGCCGCAGCATTTCAACCTCATCCTTCAACAGCATCGATCTTCCCCTTCACCACGCTTTACGACAGCAATTCCTTGAGCGGTCCATCTTCCTCCATCAGCACCTCGTAGGTACCATCCTGAACCACCCGCCCGTGATCAAACACAATAACGCGGTCAAAGTCTCTGGCGAGAGAAAAATTACTCAACGCCCATATTATCGCGGGTTTATGACCTTCTTTATGCAGAGAGTGCATAATATTTCCCGCGATCTGAATCTGGATGCGCTGGTCCAGCGACGGCAACGGCCGATTGAACACCACGTAATCCGAATGCTTGAGCAAAGCCCGCGCCATATTGATTTTCTGACGCTGCACGCTGGTCAGTCGCTTGCCGCCCGAGCCGACATCAAAATCGAGGCCGATAATCAAGATGGTGCGCTGCTGGCCCGAATCCTCAAATAGATCGATGAGAATCGTCCGGATTTTATCTGACGCATTCATCTGCCCATAGCTGATCTTGCCGAACAGCAGGTTGTCGAGAAGCGTCGCGTGCTTGATGAAGCGATCCGGCTCATAAGGCTCGATTACCGCGCGCAGATCTTTCGGCGTATCTCGCAGGAAGCGGGTCCGGGCTTTGACAATTTTGGCTTTCAGCGTTTCGCTCAAAAGGCCGAAACGATGCCGCGGCTCGATATAAGAGAAGCTAAGACGCACGATGTTGACGCGATCATCGTCCGATACCGCATCAACGCTGAGCCCCTTCACCCGCTGCAAAAGCGTCTCGTAATCGGGAATGTCTTCCGGCCGCATGAAGGTCAGTTGCTGGAAGAAAGGGTGATCCGGAGGCAGATCGCGGAAAAGCTCGATAGCATTTTGCGCGATTTCGAGGCTCATAGCGTATAGATCCGCAAGTAGATCGTTCTCGCCGATAACCTCACGGAAAAAAGGATGTGCCGCCAGTTGCCGGATGGTCATGGAGGAGCGGTCGAGTACGCCGAACAACAGATTTTCACCCACTGTCGCCTGCGTATTATAGACATCTGGCTCGAAAGGAATGACGAGTTCGGCCATATCGCTGCCGTCAAGCCGCTGGCGCAGCGCCTGCCTGAGTTCCACGATACGCCCGATGAATTCAGGATGAGCAACCGTATCGACCTTCGACAAAAGCGCTATATCGAAAATGTCATGGGTCACCATCACCGCATCAAGAACGGGTCGCACAATGGCATAAAGCTCGTCCCGCCCCTTGATGCCCATCGCAGCGTAATCGACCCAGTCGCTATTGAGATCGAAATCGGGGTTTCTTGCACGGCGCGCCTCCGCGATTTCCCAGCGCCGTTTTACCGCTTCGTCGCCCTCATAGGCGACCTTGGTCAGCGGGGCGTGTTTCAGCCCGTAGAGCAGATTGTCGCGCAGGGAACCACTGAAGAAATAGCCGTCACCCGATGCATAGGCAATGCGCCGCCCGGTGACGGATTCGGGTAATTCAAGAAGATCGCGACTGTCGATTGAGACCCGCCCGGCCGAAGGCCAGACGAGCCGACCGAGCAGTTCGGCAAACACATCGCTGCCACTGCCCGCAGGCCCGATCAACGCCACGGTCTCGGTCGGTTTCAACTCGATGCTGATATGTTCCAAAAGCGTCGCGCCGCTGTCGTCTGGCACCGTGACATTGGTGACGACGAGCGGCTGGTCGAGCGGGGAAACTGTATCGTAATGGACGGACTGTACCTTCGGATCAATGAGGTTATCGACGCTGAACTGCTCAACGACCTGCGCATACTTGACCTGCACATCTTGCCGGTTCTGGTCCCAGTCGATGAGTTCCTTGAGCGGACCAGGCAGGTCCTTATAAGCGTTGATGACGGCAACGAGCTGGCCAATGTCGAGCCGACCCTGAAGCGCCAACAGGCCGCCGATCATGTAGAACAGAAACGGCGTGACCTGCGCCAGGAAATTATTGATGAACTTGACCAGAAATTTCCACTGGTAGAGATCATAACGGATTGTGAAGATGTGGCCCAGTCGGTGGGCAATATCGGCGCGCTCGAAATTCGACGTGTCGTTGCTGTGGATGGCATTGATGCCGTCGACGATCTCGCCCACGCGGCCCGAAAGCTCGCGCGCGGACAGCTGGCGCTGACGCCCCAGCTCGAGAAGTCGCTTGCGCATCCGGGGAATGATGATGCCCTGCGCGGCAACAATGATCGCGGCGATCATGCCAAGCCAGAAATTCTGCATCAGGATGAAAACGAGCGCCGTAACAGCCTGCCCCCCAAGAAGGGCCGGCTGTACAAAGGCATCGCCGGTAAAGCCTCCGAGCGGCTCCACCTCATCCTTGATCATGGTGGCGATTTCTGCAGAACGCACCCGCTTGAAATGGAGTGGCGGAAACCGCAGCACCCGGTCCACCAGATCGAAGCGGATGCGGCGCAGCATTCGCTCACCGAGCCTGCCCTTATAGGTATTGATGTAGAGCTTGAAGAGCCCGTTGATCACAACCAGCAGCAGGAACACCATACTGAGGCCGATCAGCATCTGGACACGGGTGAGCTGCAAGCCACCGAAGAAGACCACCTCGCCCACAATCGGGAAATCATAGGTGATCCGCATGAAAGTCTGCGTCGCGCCCGGCTTCTCGAAACCTATTCCCTGAATGGGGCCGTTGATGATCTGCTTGGGCAGATCGAATGACAGGAAATAAGGGATCATCGAGACGGCGACGACAAAAAGAATCCAGGCTTGCTGGGCGCGCGTCGTGGACCAGATATAGCGGGCTAGGTTTTTTTCCATGAAGTCCCGTTTTGAAATCGATGGCCCGCCGGGCCGTACTGCTATGGTGCCAACGCCGTCAATCGCTCTATATATACCTGTGCATTTTGCGAAGCCTCCTCCGCTCTTGCCAGTATATTTCTAGTGCGTTTGCAGCAAAATGGAAGTATCTCGCCTCACATAAAGGCGGGATAAAAAGATTTCACGCAGCTACACGTTGCAGGCTGCCCGACGCCAGTGACGTTAACGACGGCGATATAGAAAATAGCGCTTTACCGGGACACTGTGCGGCACCGGCATTGGCGTTAATTCCGGATGATCAAGCGGCAGCCCGCTGGCCGCTATTCCACCTTGTTTCAACAAGTGTGCCACGGCATCGGGTAACCATGTCAGCGTCATGGCGTCAAGGTCGTTATGGCCCGTGCCGATATCGGCATGCACAAGTGCTGCCTCGATGCCGAAATAATCACGGACCGTGTCCTTGATTTCACCCACCACAAGATTATTGCTGTCAGGCGTCGAGCTTTCGTAAGATTGCATCACGCGATCAAAAGCGATGATACGGCGATCAGGAAACAGCTCCCTGATATGGTCGTATGTGCGACCATTGCCGAGACCAAGTTCCATGATGTTGCCCGGGATCGCGCGCACATCGTCCGCAATGCTGTTCAGAATATCACGCTGGGCACAAAGACGGCGGATGAAACTGTCAAGACGACTCATGATTTATTCTTCCTGCATAATAACGGCGACCGCGTTCTTCAACAATTCGCCGTGCTATGCCTTGACGATATTGTCGCCGCTGATGCCACGGCGTCCGAACGCATTGCGTGTGTCGATGATCAAGGGCGCCCAAGTGACCAGGGCCTGATAATCGATCTGATCGTGATCAGTCGCAATCAACACAGCGTCGAACTCTCTGACAGCTTTTTCGATCAGTTCGACCGAGCTACGGCCGCGCAGCTCGATATATTCGCGTGTTGGCGGAATCGTCGCGACGAACGGATCATGATAGGCCGTCGACCCTCCGCGAGCCTCAATCAGCTCGATAAGTTTCAGCGATGGGCTTTCGCGAATGTCAGGCACATTCTTCTTATAGGCAAGTCCGATGATCAGGACACGCGAGCGACTGACAGCCTTGCCGTGGCGGCGGTCGAGCGCCTCCGCCAGTCGGTCGACAACATGGCGCGGCATGGCAGAATTAATCTCTCCGGCAAGCTCGATAAAGCGCGTCGGCAGTTCGTATTCGCGCGACTTCCAGGTCAGGTAAAACGGATCGATAGGAATGCAGTGACCGCCAAGTCCCGGTCCCGGATAGAACGGCATATAGCCGAACGGTTTGGTCTTGGCAGCCTCGATCACTTCCCAGATATCGATGCCCATGGCCTCGTAAACGACCTTCAATTCATTGACGAGAGCGATATTGACGGCTCTGAAGATGTTTTCCGTCAGCTTCACAGCCTCAGCGGTTGCGTTTGACGAGACCGGAACGACTGTCTTGACCGCTGCGCCGTAAAAGGCCGTCATGAGCTGCGACGCCTCCGGGCCATCACCAGCCACGATCTTCGGAATGCCCGAAGTTTCGAAATCACGGTTGCCAGGGTCTTCGCGTTCTGGCGAGAAGCCAAGGAAGAAATCCAGGCCCGAACGCAGCCCCGTCTTTTCCAGGATCGGTCGCACCACATCATTCGTGGTGCCAGGATAGGTCGTGGATTCCAGCACGATCAGTTGGCCGGGCTTCAACGTTCGGGCAATCGCATCGCAGGTCTTGACGACGAAGGACAGGTCAGGGTCTCGCTGTTTGGTCAGCGGCGTCGGAACGCAGATGATGATGATATCGCAATCGCCAAGGCTCGCAAAATCAGTCGTTGCGCGGAAACGGCCCTCGCCAACATGGCGCCCCAGCAGCGCATCGGATACGGATTCTATATAGGATTTAGTATCGTCAATCATGACGATCTTGCCGGGGTCTATATCGAAGCCAATGACACGAAAACCGCTATTGGCAACAGTCATCGCCAGAGGCAGGCCGACATAGCCGAGGCCGATGATGCCCACGCACGCCGAGCGGTCAGCAATAGCGGTAAACAGGTTTCCGTGAAGCGGGGCAGAATCGGTCAAGATCGTGGCTCTCCGGCAACTAAAGCGCATCCTGAAAAGTGTGAAACGGTTTTCAGACAAGATGCGCGTTAAAACAAAGCTTTAGAGCGCCGGTCTGATTCAATCAGATCGAAACACGCTCTAATGTCTTTCAGTGGCGGATTTGCGGGCTCCATGTCAAGCATGCTGCCTGACGGCAGCTGCACGTTCAGCGAAAATCCTTCCTAATTTACTTTGGTGAAACTGGCTTTGCGGCTATTACACGCTATATTAGTCGGCGTGATTTGCTGACGACACGCCATGAAACGGCTGATGGCTGGAAAGAACAAAAAGCGATGGATGTCCCCCGGATTACGGTTTCCGAAACATTGCTCAGTCCAGTTTTATACTGGCTACAACAGTCCGCGCTGAACGGCGCAAGCCTTGAAACTCTGGCCGAAGGGTTTTGCGACCAGCTCGCAGCGGCCGGTGTGCCACTGATGCGCGTTCACTTAAGTTTTTCGATGTTGCACCCGCTTTATGACGCGCTCGGTTTCACCTGGATCCGCGGCAAGGGCATGGAAATCGAAGGGTTTCGCGCTTCGGCCAGCGAAAAGGATACAGAGCGCTTTCTCAACAGCCCCTATTTCTATCTTCTCAGCAACAACCTGCCGCATCTGCGTCGTGAAATCGATCCTTCTATACCATCGGAGTTCGAGGTTTTCGATGAATTGAAGGAAATTGGCGCCACCGACTATCTCGCCTTTGTACACTCCTTCGGCGAGGGCGACAGTCAAGGCATGGTCGGCTCCTGGACCACGGATATCCCGGGCGGCTTCGGCGACGACGTGGTTGAAACGCTGCTGAAAATTCAGGACAGCCTTGCTATCGCGGCGAAGATGGCAGTGCTGGGCAAGCTCGCGGACAACGTGGTCACCACTTATCTCGGTAGCAATGCTGGCAAGCGCGTATTGTCTGGCCAGATACGGCGAGGAGATGGGGAGACCATTCGCGCAGTGCTCGTGATGGGCGATATGCGTCAATCGACCAACCTTGCCGACCAGGCTGGCCGGCAGGTCTATATCGACACTCTTAACGAATTTTTCGACGCAATCGCTGCGCCATTCAACAAGAATGGCGGCGAAATTCTGAGTTTTATCGGAGACGGGTTCCTCGCCGCCTACCCCTGCGGACGTCACCGGGAGCCGTCCGAGATCGCAGCCCGCGCAGCAATGGAAGCCGTGCGGAAAGCCGCCGCCGCCGTGGCGGACATGAACAATGAGCGAAAGAGGAACGGCCTCGACGAAATTCGCTACGGAATGGGGCTGCATGTCGGCAACGTCATGTTCGGAAATGTGGGCCTCAAGGACCGGCTGACATTTTCCACCTTTGGCAGCGCGGTCAATGAAGTGGCCCGGCTACAGGGATTGACCAGACTTTATCCCGACCATCCAATCATCGCCAGCGAGGCGTTCACCACCTATTCTGGTGGCAACTGGGTGATGCTCGGCGCGAAGAAACTGCGCGGTGTTCAGGAAAAGGTGACAATACTGGCGCCGAGCGCAGAAGACATGAAGTTGGGTAGCGTGGAGGCAACCGGCAAAAGCAAGTCCGACGCAGGCTCAGAGGCTGAGCAGGTGATGCTGCTTTACCGCAATTCCCGCGATAAGAAGAAGCCCCGGAAACTCGAGGGGAACTTCGTGCAATGATGAAGACATGTGCTATAGCGTTATTTGTATTCACATTCTTTGTCAGAATCCCAGCGGTTGCCGATCCATTGAGTCAGACCCTTTTCGACACTTTCGATGGTCAGGATTTCTCGCCCACAGGCGGGCTTTATTATCGCGACAATCGTGAACAGAAAGCCGGATCTGTCGAGTTCCAGAGTGCGGTCACCCGTACAGGAACTGGCGCGCTGAAACTGAGCGTACGGTCCGGTTGCAAGGCGACAACAGAAAATTGCAGCGAACGGGCGGAAATCTGGGAAAAAACCGAACTTCGCGTCCCTTATGACAAAGCTGTCTGGTACGGCTTCGCCGTCAAGTTTGCTGACCCCATCCCCCAGGACGATCATCGCTACGTTATCGCCCAATGGAAGCGTGAGATTGGCCCTGAAGCGAAAGGCGACTTCAGCCCTTTTCTGGCGGTGCGGCTCAATAAGGGCAAACTTTTCATGACGGTGGAAACGAATTATCACGCGCCCATTTCCACGGGAACGAAGGGCACAGCCGCAACATGCGAAAAAGGCTCGACCCCAGTCTGGTTGCGCCCGGAAACCAACCAGATGCGGGCGCTCGTCGCGACCGACAACAACTGGGTTGCCGAAGATGGTAACCTCTTCACGGCGTGCACCGACAAAATCACTGTCAAGCCGCGCGGCAACAGCCTTCCCTCTCCAAACTCCGGATGGATCGACTTTGCGATCATGACGAGACCCGGACCGGATGGAACCGGCCATATCGAGATTTTCGCCAACGACCTCTGGATCGCAACAGTCACAGGCTATATCGGCCACAACGATGCCGGATTGGGCAAAAACCAGTATTTCAAATTTGGTCCTTATCGCGCGGCTGGAACCGGCGAATGGTCGCTGTTCTATGATGATTTCCGCAGATCGGCCAACTGCAAGGACGTCCTGCGCGACAGCAACGCCTGTAGCCTCATCAAGTAACCCCTTCCCGGCAGGCAGCATTTCCGGCGCTTATCTTTCCAATAGGTATGGCGACTACTGGACCAGCGGAATCTAGTCATGGACACGTTGGCATTCGTGCGCTAGCGTTCATGTCGGGGTACCCGCACCGGAAACATGAAAACGTGAAGGCCCGCAAGCATGATCTCTGGTACGGATCTCTTGAGGATCGAAAATCTGAGCATTTCCTTCAGCCTGATGGGCGGGGAAATCATGGCCGTAAAAAAGGCGGACCTCCGTGTCCTGCCGGGCAAAGTCACGGCCCTCGTCGGTGAATCCGGATCCGGAAAATCTGTTATTAGTCAGTCGGTTATGGGAATTCTGCCGCGCACTGCCTCTGCAAGCGGCAAGATACTTTTCCAGGATCCTGCTATGCCCGGCCAGCCGCCAGTCGACATTCTCAGCCTGCCGGTTGATGGTCCAGAGATACGCGCTTTGCGCGGCAGTCGAATTGGCAAGATTTTCCAGGAGCCGCTGACCTCGTTGTCGCCGCTCCATACGATCGGCAACCAGATTTCCGAAGTGCTGTCGATCCATACTAAAGATACAAAGGCCGAGCGGCGCGAGCAGACCGAACAGATGCTTGGCCTTGTTGGCTTTCAAAACCCGGCTCGCGCCTATGACAAATATCCGTTTGAGCTATCCGGCGGTATGCGCCAGCGCGCCATGATTGCCATGGCGCTCATATGCAAGCCATCCCTGTTGATCGCCGATGAGCCAACCACTGCGCTGGATGTAACCATACAGGCACAGATTCTTGAGCTGCTGGGCGAACTACGCGCCAAGCTCAATATGGCGATGTTGCTCATCACGCACGATCTGGGCGTCGTTGCCAATGTCGCCGACGAGGTCGTCGTGATCTATCACGGTGAGATCATGGAATCCGGCCCCGTCGAAACGATTTTCCGCAAGCCGTCTCACCCCTATCTAAAAGGCCTGATGGCCGCCGTGCCCCATTTTGACATGAAGCCGGGCGAGAGACTTAAATCTTTGCGCGATGTGCCTGTAGATGTCACCAAATTGATGGGGAAGAGCAAGACCGTCGATGCAGAGCACAACAATGTGCTGCTTTCCGTACGCGACGTCTCCAAGACCTTCGCCGCTCGAAAAACCCTCTTTTCAAAAGACGACGGGCCGCCGACACGCGCAGTCAATGACGTCAGTTTCGATGTCTTGCGCGGCGAATGCTTCGGTCTGGTCGGCGAGAGTGGTTGCGGCAAGACCACACTGAGCAAGATTCTGATGCGCGCCATTACACCAGATTCCGGCTCAGTGACATTCAACGGTAACACAGGCCCGATTGATGTCCTTGACGCCAGCGGCAACGAGCTGCAAGCGTTGCGTACCAAGATCCAGATGGTGTTTCAGGATCCGGTATCGTCGCTATCGCCGCGCATGACGATCCAGAATATTCTCAGCGAACCGCTGGAAATCCACGGGCGGGGAAACGCCAAATCGCGGATGGACAAGGTGTCCGACCTGATGGACGTCGTCGGCCTCAACCGGCGCTATCTCAAACGCTATCCACACGGTCTCTCCGGCGGTCAGCGCCAGCGCGTCGGCATCGCGCGATCCCTGGCTCTCGGCCCGGAGCTCGTCCTGTGCGATGAACCGGTATCGGCGCTTGATGTGTCTGTACAAGCGCAGATTCTCAACCTTCTCAAGGATTTGCAAAAGGAGCTTGGGCTCACTTACATCTTCATTTCGCACAATCTGGCGGTGGTGGATTATATGGCAGACCGGATCGCCGTGATGTGTGCCGGACGGATCGTCGAAATCGCTCCCCGCAGTACTTTGATGCGATCGCCTGTCCATCCCTATACGAAGTCGTTGCTTGCGGCGATTCCATTTCCCGATCTCGACCGTCCACTCGATTTCGGCAAGCTGAGGGCCAGCGGCGCGTCCGACAAGCGCAACTGGGGCATCCAGTTCCGCAACGACGGACCGGAAGATATGTTGACACCGACCGATCTGGGCAATGGGCACCTTGTGCTTGCACGCAAGACAGCCGATGTGCGGGAGTTGAAACCGTGATCAACCGCCGCACTGCTCTGGGCATGCTTGCTTCCTGCGTTCTGCCTGATGTGTCGCGGGCGAGATCGTTTGACTGGAACTATTCATTTCCGCAGCCGGGTGCTTGGGATCGGCTCGACACGGCCGACCGCCTCCCCAAGACACCAAGAGTCATCAACATGGCCGCCCTTGGTCGCAAGCCCGGTGTCAATGGCGGCGTCATCCGGACCTTGATCGGCAACCAGAAAGATATCCGGTTGATGACGCTTTATGGCTATTCCCGTCTGGTCGGCTACGACGAAAAGCTCAACATGCATGCGGATATTCTCGAAAGCTTCGAAGTGATCGAGGACAGGGTCTTCACCTTCAAAATCCGCCCCGGACATCGCTGGTCGGACGGGTCCTATCTGACATCGGAGGATTTTCGCTATTGTTGGGAAGACGTGATGCTCAACACGGAGCTGAAGCGCGGCGGCCCGCCGCGGGTCCTGCTTGTCAATGGAAGACCACCACGTTTTGAAGTCATCGATGAATTGACTGTCCGATATAGCTGGGACGCGCCCAATCCGGACTTTCTGCCGCAACTGGCCGCGCCACAGGCGCTGATGATCGTCCTGCCGTCAAAATACATGAAGCAGTTTCACAAGAAGTATCAGGACAATTTCCGGCTTTCGGCATTGATGAAGCAATACCGCGTCAAAAAATGGGTTGATCTTCACTTCAATATGGCGCGCAGCTATCGTCCCGAGAACCCGGAGCTGCCGACGCTCGATCCGTGGCGCAACACCACTGCATCGCCAGCAGAGCAGTTCGTTTTTGAGCGCAACCCGTATTTCCACCGTGTCGATGAAAACGGTCTGCAACTGCCCTATGTTGATAAAGTGGTTCTGAATATCAGCTCTCCGGCGATCATTGCCGCCAAGACAGGTGCTGGCGAAAGCGACCTGCAAGCACATGGTCTCGATTTTGCCGACTACGCCTTCCTGAAGGATTCCGAGAAGCGATTTCCGGTCAAGGTCAATTTATGGAAACGCTCGGAAGGCTCGCGGGTGAGCCTGCTGCCCAACCTCAACTGCGGTGATGCCACCTGGCGGGAGCTGTTCTGGGATGTGCGGGTACGTCGCGCACTGTCGCTCGCAATCGACCGGACCGAAATCAACAAGGCGGTGTTCTACGGGCTTGCCGTTGACAGCGCAAACGCCATCCTGCCCGAAAGTCCGCTGTTCAAACCTGGATACAAGACTGCGTGGAGTGGGCACGACCTGGCCCAAGCAAACGCCTTGCTGGACGCCGCAGGCCTGCAAATGCGTGACGAGAACGGGATACGTCTGCTGCCCGACGGTCGGCCGGCAAAAATCGTGGTCGAAACCGCTGGCGAAAGCACGCTGGAGACAGATATCCTTGAGCTGATCACCGATCACTGGCTGGATGTGGGCATAGCGCTGTTCATTCGGACATCTCAGCGTGACGTGTTCCGCAGCCGGGCGATGGGGGGCGAAATCATGATGGCAATGTGGTCTGGGCTCGATAACGGTATCCCGACTGCCGACATGAACCCGGGCGAACTCGCCCCAACCTCGGACGACCAACTGCAATGGCCGGTCTGGGGCATGTATTACATGTCGAACGGAATGAAGGGTCAGCCTCCGGAAATTCCCGAGGTGAAGCAGCTTATCGCGCTTCTTGCCCAATGGCGGAATACCAGTGACATGACAGAACGAACCGGCATCTGGACGCAGATGCTGGATATCTATTCACAGCAGGTGTTTTCCATCGGCATCGTCAACAGCACGCCGCAACCGATCTTGCGCGCAGACAGTCTCCGAAATGTGCCAGACAAAGGACTTTACGGCTTCGACCCGACTAGCTTTCTCGGAGTTTTTATGCCGGATGCGTTCTGGTATGGTAAGGATGCCTGAGCATGCTGCGATACATCCTTTGGCGCATCGCAGCGATGATCCCCACACTGGTGATCATTTCAGCTCTGGTTTTCACCATCATCGAATTGCCGCCCGGCGACTACTTTGAAAGCTATGTGTCGGAACTTCGTGCCCAGGGCGAAGCCGTCGACATGCAGGAAATCGAAGAGCTTCGCGTCCAGTATGGCTTTGATAAGCCGCCAGTGCTGCGCTACTTCCACTGGGTCGCCGGCATGTTGCAAGGCGATTTCGGCTATTCGTTCGAGTACCAGCTTCCCGTCAGCGAGGTGGTCGGGGACAGGCTGTGGCTCACGGTGATGGTGTCGTTTTTCACGATCATCTTCACCTGGCTGATCGCTTTCCCCATCGGCATCTATTCGGCGACGCATCAATATAGCTGGGCGGATTACGGGCTGACACTCATCGGCCTGCTTGGCATTGCGATCCCGAATTTCATGTTCGCGCTGATCCTGATGTATTTCGCCAATATCTGGTTCGGCACCTCCATTGGGCATCTCATGGATCAGAAATATCTGGCCGAACCGATGAGTTGGGCCAAGGCATCCTCCATCCTCTCCCATCTATGGATTCCGGTATTGATCGTCGGCACCGCCGGCACTGCAGGCATGATCCGGCGTCTGCGCGCCAATCTTCTAGACGAACTGCAGAAACAATATGTGGTGACGGCGCGTGCCAAGGGTTTGCACCCTTTCCGCGCATTGGTGAAATATCCCCTGCGCATGGCGCTCAACTTTTTCATCTCGGATATCGGCTCGATCTTGCCGGCGATCATTTCCGGTGCAGAAATCACCGCAATTGTTCTTTCGCTGGAGACGACGGGGCCGATGCTCATCAAGGCCTTGCAAAGTCAGGACATGTATCTTGCGGGTTCGTTCCTGATGTTCCTTGCGACATTGACGGTGATTGGCGTGTTGATCTCCGATATCGCGCTCGCCTTTCTCGATCCGCGCATCAGACTGCAAGGCGGAAGCACAAAATGACATCACCGCTTCCAGAACCCGGCGCGCCGCTACCTCACTTTGTCTCAACGAAGCCTTTCGATCCACATTCAGTCGACGTCATGACCGAGGAGCAAAACCGGCTCTATCGGGCATCACAGCTGCAATTAATGTGGTGGAAATTCAAAAAGCACAAACTGGCCCTCGCCTCTGCGATTTTTCTTGGTGCGCTCTATGTAATGATCGCTTTTGTCGAGTTTCTGGCACCTTACAATCTCCATACACGCAACGTTGACTTCATCTATAGCCCCCCGCAGGCCGTTCGCCTTTTTCACAACGGTGATTTCATCGGACCATTCGTCTATGGGCGCAAGATGACGCTCGATATGGACACGCTTCGACGCGTCTACGTGGACCAGAAAGACCAGGTCGAGCCGCTGCGGTTTTTCTGTTCGGGTGATCGCTATAAATTCTGGGGCGTGGTCGCGACGGATTTCCACCTTGTCTGCCCCGCGAAAGGTGGGCAGATGTTTCTTCTCGGCAATGACCGCCTCGGGCGCGACGTGCTGTCGCGCATTCTCTATGGCGCTCGCATTTCGCTTACAATCGGCGTAATCGGCATCGTCATCAGCTTTACGCTGGGAATTGTTATCGGCGGCCTAGCTGGTTACCATGGTGGCGTTTTCGACCTCATCGTTCAGCGAATCATCGAAGTACTTCAGTCTATTCCAAGCATACCTTTGTGGATGGCCCTCGCCGCCATCATGCCTATTACATGGAGCCCAATGCTGATTTACCTCGGTATCACCGCCATCCTCGGACTGCTCGACTGGACGGGGTTGGCGCGTGCCGTGCGTTCCAAACTGCTTTCACTGCGTGAAGAAGACTATGTGCTTGCGGCTCAATTGATGGGTGCAAATAGTCGCCGCATCATAGGGCGGCATCTCATTCCCGGCTTCATGTCGCACTTGATCGCGACTGCAACCATGTCTATTCCGGGCATGATCCTCGGTGAAACTGCGCTGAGCTTTCTCGGACTGGGTCTGCGGCCGCCAATCACAAGCTGGGGTATCCTTCTGACCGAAGCCCGAAGTGTAAGTGTCATCGTCTTCTACCCCTGGCTGCTGTTTCCGATCATTCCGGTCATCCTGGTGGTTCTGGCCTTCAATTTTCTGGGTGACGGTCTCCGCGACGTCGCTGATCCGTATAGTTGAGGTGGATATTCATATGCTGAAAAATTTCCCATATCACGGGTTGCGTCACCAAATGACCGCGAGGCTCGCATCATGACGCGCCGCCTGGAGGATGTCCGCATTCTGATGTATAGCCACGACACGTTTGGACTGGGCCATTTGCGGCGCTGCCGGACGATCGCCCATTCGCTGGTCGAGGACTATCGCGGTCTGAATATTATGATCATATCCGGCGCCACCATCGCCGGTGCGTTTGACTATCGCGCGCGTGTCGATTTCGTCAAAATTCCAAGCGTGATCAAGCTGCGCAATGGCGAATACGAGTCAATGGAGCGGCACACCGATCTTCATGACACACTAAAGATGCGCCAATCGATCATCCGTCACACGGCCGAAACGTTCCAGCCCGACATTTTTATCGTCGATAAAGAACCGATGGGCATGAAGGGCGAAGTCGAGGAAACACTCACCTATCTCAAGACACGGGGAGCAATGCTGATCCTTGGCTTGCGTGAAGTCATGGACGCGCCGCATCTGCTCGATGCCGAGTGGAAGCGCAAGAATGTGATGGACAAGATCGACAAGCTCTATGATGCGGTATGGGTCTATGGTCCGCCGGATTTCTATGATCCGCTGGTTGGGCTCGACGTACCCAAGAGCGTCCGCGATAAAATGAGCTTCGTCGGCTTCCTGCAGCGTAGCGTCTCCACCCATGAACTCCCGGACCATCGTCCAAAGGGTGACTACATTCTCGTCACCACGGGTGGGGGTGGGGACGGCGCCGATCTCGTCAACGATGTCATACGGGCCTACCAGCACGATCATACGCTCCAGCACAAGTCACTCATCGTGCTGGGACCTTACATGCCCGCGAAAAAGCGTCGCAAGATGATAAGCAAGAGCCGGGCGATCCCCCATATCGAGGTTATCGAGTTCGATAACAGGATGGAAGAACTGGTGGCTGGCGCCAAGGCGGTCGTCGCCATGGGCGGTTACAATACCTATTGCGAGATTCTGTCCTTCGACAAGCCAGCGCTGATCGTTCCGCGCGTCCTTCCACGTGAAGAACAATTGATCCGCGCCCGGCGCGCCGCAGAGCTTGGACTGATCGATATGCTGCTCCCAAGCGAATCCGAAGACCCGGTTCGCATGGCAGGCGCGCTCAAAGCCCTGCCCAGCAGACCTGCACCTTCCAAGAGTGCACTCAAGGGTTTCAGGCTTGAGGGCTTGCCGCATATTTCTCAAATTGTCGGGGACCTGATGGATCGACGTCAGCCGAACCACCTGTCACTCGTCAAGGGATAATCGCGTGTCATATCGCCGAAAAACAGTCGTGGTGTTAAAGGGATATCCGCGCCTGTCTGAAACATTCATCGCCCAGGAATTGCTTGGGTTGGAACAGTCGGGTTTCGATCTGGTTCTCGTGGCTTTACGGCGACCAACAGATAAAAAGACCCATCCGGTGCATGATGAAATTCGTGCGCCAGTACACTATCTGCCTGAATATCTACGCGATGAACCGCGCCGTGTTCTGTCCGCACTGATCGCCTGTATGCCAAGACCCGGTTTCTGGCGTGGTTTGACGGCTGTTCTCAAGGATTTTCGAAAGGATCCGACACGCAATCGTATCCGGCGCTTCGGACAAGCCGCCGTTCTTGCGGCGGAGTGGCCCGAGGGAGCAGAATGGATTCACGCACATTTTATCCATACACCCGCATCCGTTGCCGCCTATGCCAGCCAAATTACCGGCATTGGATGGACATGCTCCGCTCATGCCAAGGACATCTGGACTTCGCCGGATTGGGAATTGCAGGGCAAACTCACCAGCACGCGCTGGACGGTAACGTGCACGCATTCGGGCTTCAACCATCTGCGCCAGCTTGGAGGCCCCAAGTCCAATGTGCATCTGAGCTACCATGGCCTCGATCTTGCCCGGTTTGGACCATTCGAGGAAAGCCGCTCACTCCGCAATGGTAGTGAGGCCGATGATCCTGTCAGAATCCTGAGTGTCGGTCGGGCTGTCGAAAAAAAGGGCTACGACATTGTGCTGAAAGCACTCAGCCTGCTGCCTAATGATCTCCACTGGCGGTTCGAGCACATCGGTGATGGCGACAGGATCGCCAGCTTGAAAGCACTTGCAGGCGAGCTGGGGATCGCTGAAAAAATTCAATGGAAAGGCGCACTTGACCAGAAGGAAGTCCTCGCTGGCTATCAAGCCGCCGATATTTTCGTACTCGCTTGCCGGGTTACCGCGGATGGAGACAGGGACGGCCTGCCGAACGTGCTGGTAGAAGCGTCAAGCCAGGGACTGATCTCGGTCTCCACCAACATTTCCGGCGTACCGGAATTACTGATAGACGGGGAGAATGGCCTGCTTGTTGCGCCTGAGAATCCCCAAGCCTTGGCTAAAGCGATGGAAACAGCGATCCGCGATGCGAACTTCCGCCATCGTCTGGGGCGTGCCGCCGAAAAGCGGGTGCGAACAGAATTCAACTTCCACAACAGCATCCGTCAATTGAAATCCTTGTTCGAAACAGAATGGAAGCCGAGCAAATGAGACAATCGACGGCAAGACCGCGCGTGTTGTTCTATGTCCAGCATCTGCTCGGCATCGGTCATCTTGCGCGCGCCAGTCGCATTGCCCGTGCACTGACACAAGACGGTTTCGACGTCACCATGGTCACCGGCGGCATGCCTGTCCCGGGATTTCCGGGGCCGGAAGTAAGCCATGTCGCATTACCAGCGATTGCTTCGGGCGATGCAGGGTTTTCCGGTCTTGCCGACGCCTTTGGCAACCCGCTGACCGATGAATTCAAAGCCGAGCGCCGTGACAAGCTGCTTGTCACATTTCGGGATGTCCAGCCCGATATCGTCATCATCGAGGCATTTCCTTTTGGACGGCGGCAGGTCCGCTTCGAGCTGATCCCGCTGCTTGATGAGATCAACGCAATGACGCCGAGACCATTGGTGTTGGCCTCGCTGCGCGATATTCTGCAGGAACGCGCCAAACCCGGTAGAGACGAGGAAAGTGTAGCCCTGGTGCAACGTTATTTCGATCACGTGCTGGTTCATGGCGATCCGCAGTTTGCCCGTCTGGAGGATAGTTTTCCGCTGCATGCAGAGATTGCCGACAAGGTTATCTATACGGGCCTTGTCGCCGCGCCACCGCCCTCGCCGCCTGCGGAGACCTTCGATATCGTCGTTTCGGCTGGTGGCGGTGCTGTCGGCGCCCTCCTGATCCGCGCTGCACTTGAGGCTGCAAAGCGCCTGTCGCCTGACCTTTCCTGGTGCATCGTGACCGGGCCCAATCTGCAGCAATCGGATTTTGACGATATCGCGGCGGAAGCACCGAACAATGTCCGCATCTTCCGATTCCTGCAGGGTTTTCCAAGCCTGCTGCTCAAGGCTCGCTTGTCAGTCTCTCAGGCCGGATACAATACGGTTTGCGATATCCTGCGTGCAGGTTGCGGATCGTTGCTCATTCCTTTTACGGCGGGTGGCGAAACCGAGCAGACGGCACGCGCACGACATCTGGAGAAGCTCGGTCTTGCGTCGATTCTCACGGAAGATGAGCTATCAGCGAATAGCATGACCGATGCTATAGGCAAGGCACTTGCCGCACCTCGTTTGCCAGCTCACAATCTTGATCTCGACGGCGCGCATCGCACCGCAGAGATCCTGCATGGTCTTCTGGCAGCACGCTAGACGGTGCCGATCAGCATGAATCTGGTATATTTCTTCATGGGCAGCGCACCGGCGAATGCAATCGTTCCCAATGACGCCTGATCTATGAATTCATCCAGCGACGCGACACAATTCACATGGGTCGGTTCGCTAAAATAATCGTTCGATTGCAGGAGAACACGGGTTCCCTTTGGCAGCAGCGAGAGCCAAGCAGGCAGATCAGCAATATGTTCGCAACTCGTATTGATCACCAGATCAGCGCCGAGTTTCGCATAGGCAAGATCATACATATCGGCAGTCACTGCCCGAAATCGATCTATCCACGCGCTGTTCAAGGTATCAGCGACAACGCCAACATCGGGATCGATATCAAAACTGTCGATCGCTTCGATCTCAAAGCGCGGATCTTCGAAAAACATCGCGGCCAGAACGCCATACCAGCCACCAAGTATGACGATGCGGCCGAATTTTCCGCCAACGGCTTCAAACAGCGATTGCCGCGCCCAAATCTTGCAGGCCACTTGCTTGTGGTTGAAGGCATTGCCAAGGTCCGCCTCGGGGTGGCGGGCGACGACCCGCGACAAACCCTTGATCAGCGGGCTCGATGTGTATGCCGCCACACCGCGCAAAATATCAAATGCGCTTTCATGCCAATCAATGGTAGTCGCGTTTGCGTCGAATGTGTCCATCATGGGTAAGTTGTAGGCCAGACATTTATTGCTGGTCAATTCCTATGGCCGATTTGCATACAGAAATGCGCTGGTCATCCTGGATGTATCTCGCCGGTTATCAGATCAATGGCAAAGTCTCGTGATGGCAAACCGGAAATGAAGCGGTCAAACATCCGGGAAAGCCTGCCGAAGGCTTCCTGCATCGATCCCACCGCAATCGTTTCAGTACGACGAGCATAGAGGTGCGACACCCATTTGTACGCAGCGAGGTGCGGCTTAGATACAGCATCAAACCCCAGATCGCTGCCCATCCTGACGCGATACCAGTCACACAGAAACGTCATTGCGCTTATCCGCGACAGCAAGGCGCGATCAAGTCCGTATTCCACGGCAGAGATGGCTAGCTGACGCTGGATGTCACTATCGCCAATTGCCGCTTTAAGATCAGCAAGCGTGCCGGAAGTGACGGGACACTCGACCAGTGCGAGAGCGGCCAAATCCAGAATTCCAAGGTTTCTCACTGCTTCTGCAAGTGCTTCCGGCCACTCCCGACGCAGAAAACGTCTACCGATAAGATGCGCGAGGTGGCTCGACAGGAATTCCCCATAGTTTGCGGCGCTGAGCAACTCACCGGGATTGATCTTGTTTATCCGGGCTTCGGCGGCATATTGAAAGAGGATGTCAGCATCCAGTGCCGTGTCGTCAATGCTGATCGTCTTTATATCCAGCCGATTGGGCTGGATGCGTATAATCTTGTAAGCACCTGGAAAAGCGACCAGCGAGGGTACGGATACATTGAATAGAAAGCCATTGGCATTGCGATGGCGAGCGGTATCGTTGATATGAAGATGACCACTGAAATGCACTCGAATACCGGCATCAATCAAGGCATCGCCAACATCCGGTTCCGGGATTCGGTCCATGAGGCTTGTTTGCCCAAGCACTGCAAATTCGTCTTCACGCGTGCCATCCAGCGGATCAAGCGCCGGATAATGGGAAAAAGCGATGACCGTCTTGCCAAGTTTTCGCGCCCGATCAGTGACCGATTTCACCCAATCCAGAATGAAGCGTTTGTGGATCAGCATAGCGTTCCAGCCGGCATCGGTACTGTCGGCGAAAGCCTCCTCCGCATCGCCGGTTTCTCCTCCCACTGGCACGAACACGTTAGCGTCGATCATCAACATCCATAGATTTTCGAAAGGTTCGACGAGATAGGTCGCATCCATGAGCGTGCGAACCGTCAAGCCATCAGTCGAACGAATTTCGAACTCCCTCGCTGATGGATGATCCTCAGTGCCAAACGGGGTTTCCCAATGCAGATATTGCGGCTTTCTGAAAAAGCCGACGTCGCCCGGCGACTGAAGGCCGAGCGGATAACCAGCACAACGCAGATTTTCATTGATGATCAAGGCATCGTCGTCTGGCGAAGCCTCGCGCGCCGGATTGCTGGTTATCAGATCGTGGCCACCGCGAGCATTCAGAAAACGTTTCGACCGATGGCGCCCGCCGGGACCAAAAATATCGTGATTGCCCGGCACCGCATAGAACTGCATTCCATGGCGTCTGGCGTAATCGTCCAGAAGGGTCCGCAAGCCTGTCATAGTCGCCGTCTGGCCGTCATCCGAGTAGTCTCCCAGAAGGACAACGTGGTGAATTCCTTGCACGGCTACGTCATCCAGCGTGTATCGCAACGCGGAGGAACTCTCGTTGAACACGCGTGTCGAACGCACCGTGTTGGCAAATGGACGCAATGCCATGGTCCGCTTGTTCACCGTGACCCCGGCAGTGCCATAGTCGCCGAAAATATCGTGGAAGTGCGCGTCGGCAATCACGGCAATGGACGGGAACTCTGATGTCATCCCTTAGAGATTTCCTTTACAACTTCTCACGCTTCATACCACCGACAAGAATGCTACATATTTAGTAGTAAGCTAGAATCTACGCTCGCATATGTTTCACCGTCTGGCTAACATGCCATGATTGCGACAAAACCGGAAACGGTCGGACAACGTTGATTTTCTTGCCGAAGAGCCAGCACTCTCATGGAGCGGCGGTCTTCGAAATTGCGCGACGGCAGAAAGTGAGAGCGACACAGTGTTTCGGGTGCGTTTTTGGGGAGTTCGGGGCAGTCTGCCGGTTTCAGGACCGGATTTCCGGCAATATGGCGGCAATACTGTCTGCATCGAGATGCAATGCGGTGAGCACAGATTGTTGTTCGATGCCGGATCCGGCTTGTTGCCCGCCGGAAAATCATTGCTTACCGAAGGTATTTCCAACTTCAACCTGTTCTTTACACACTGCCATTACGACCACATTATCGGTCTGCCCTATTTCGCTCCACTCTTTGATGCCCGCTCGACGGTAGAACTCTGGTCCGGGCATATGTACGGGAAGATGAGCACGAGCGAGATTGTCGCGGAGTTTATACGGCCCCCGTGGTTTCCCATTGAAATAGATGTCTGCCCCGCAAAAATGATCTGTAAGGATTTTAAATCCGGCGATGTTCTGAAACCCCACCCCGGTATTGAGATTATAACCGGTAGTCTCACTCATCCCGGCGGCGCAATCGGCTATCGCGTGCAATGGGGCGGGCGTTCCGTAGCGCTTATCACCGATACCGAGCATGAACCTGGTATCCTTGATCCTGCGGTGTTGAGTCTGATCGAAGGCGTAGACCTTTTCCTCTACGATACCACCTATACCGATGAGGAAATGCCCAAGCATGTGGGCTATGGTCACTCATCGTGGCAGCACGCTATCCGGCTTGCCAAGGCGGCCAACGCAAAGAATGTTGCTTTCATCCATCATTCGCCGCTGCGCACAGACGCAGAAATCGAAGCAATCGATCGCCAAGCCGCGAGCCAGTTTGCTGGCGCCTTCTCAGCCCGGGAAGGCCAGACCTTCAACGTCTAGAGCGGTTCCTGTTAAAGCGGAATCGTGGAACCGCTCTATCTATTTGTTTTTACGCATTATCCTACGCAAAACCGCTACGCACTTTTGCGGGAAATGCTCTAAGTCTGAGCAAGCATATCCGGCAGCGCCACCCATCGGCTAGCAGGATGAGACACTGTCTGCTCAAAGAGCGCATCGAGAAATTGCCAAGCGGACTCGTCGTGCACCAGATGATGGGTCAAGAACCCCATGCTACCGCCGCCATCGAACATCACCCGCAGACGATGGACGACATCATCAATCAGCGCCACATGATCGCGGGCACCTCGCGTTCCATGCCAGTCCATCAGATCGACATGGGTGTTGATCATCGGCAATGGACCGAGCTTCTCCGGTCCAAACACTGAAAGGGAATGGAACCCAAGACCAGCAAGCGCGCCCACCAAAGACGGTGCAATACGGTTCCATGGTGGCACCAGAACTGGAGCGAAACGGCCAGCATGGAGCGCCTCAAGACGCTCCAAACCAGATTTCAATTCCGCAGCGACGACGCCAATCGGCCGGTGTTCACCAAGCTCCTGTTTCTTCTCGTGCTCACCGGCAAAATTGGTATGCGACCAGCCGTGGACAACCACCGTCGCTAGCGGCCAGTCGTCGAGGTACTCTGCAAGAGACTGGCCCGTATGTTCGGGGATCACAGCCAGCGCCACGGGAACAGCATGGCGCGCGCTTAGCTCAAGCAGCCGCGCCAGCGCTGGCGTCGGGAAAACCGCATCGTCATCACGCAACCAGAAGTCCGCGACTTTGCCAGCCTTATGCCATCGGTCCAGTTCGCTTTTCAACGGTTGCCAAATGTCAGTTCCCATTACGCGCTGCCCACATGATTTTTGAGGATTTCGTCAAGACGCTCAGACGCCACTTCCAGTGACCGCTCGTCTCGCACGAACTGTCGAGCCGCAAAGGCCATGTCGTCGCGGATTTTGGCATTCGCCAGCGCCGAGCGTATCGCTTGAGCATATGCAACAACGTCGCCCGGCGGTGTGAGAATACCGGTACGGTCGTTGACCACGACTTCCGGCACCCCGGCAATGGCCTGAGCCACGACTGGCAGGCCAGCGGCCTGTGCTTCCAGATAGGCCAGCCCATAAGCCTCCCCGCATCCGGGCCAGACATAAAGAGCACTTTGCGCGAACAACTCGGCGATTTCCGATGGTTCCAGCTCCCCGTGCCATCGAATTCGTTCCGGCGAAAAACCGGCAAACAACGTCTCGACTTCTGCTCGACAAGCACCATCACCCACGATGGAAAGTGTCCATGGAACATCACTGAGCAGCGCCAGCGATCCCGCCAGCATCCGGTAACTGTCCATTTTGTCGCCGCTGCGCATCATCGCCACCGTTATCAGCCGATCACGCTCGGGATGAGGCACCACCTCGGCAAACCCGGCGCAATCGATAAACGGTGCCAGCATCGCAACGCGGGCCTCGGGCAGCGCCTGTTTCAATCCGCTGCGATCGCGCTCAGTCAGGCAGATGTTGACGGCTGCCAGTTCGACAGTTTTTAGCAAGTTTTGCTGAGTTTGTGTCCAAATCCCCGTGTTGCGTCTTGCAGAATACGATGCTTCGACTGTCACGTAAGGCATGGCGAATGAGGCCGAAAGCACCGGTCCAAGCAAATCAGGAGCCTTGTAATAGGGATGATATGTCAGCCACAAATCGGGGACGGTATTGCCCCGCCAAAGCATCGAAATCCGCGTGATCTCCCGTTCGGCATGCACTTCGAGTGCGGCGAAAGCTTCGACTGATGGCACTTTCACGAAACTACGGAATTCCGATACGACTTCCACCTCATGACCGGCACGCCGCAATGCTGCAATCAACAGCCTCCCCATCAGCCGATCTCCAGAAGGAACCGGATGGTGCGGTGATTTTAACGGAGAATAGAAAGCGATTTTCATGGCATCATCAATTCGGTCGTAGCTGCCATGTCAATCAATGCCCTGAATGCTGAAATCCACTTGAAATTGAAGCGCTTTTTCATTCTGCCCCGAGCAAAGCCGCAAGACAAGCTTCTTACTCGTCATTTGCAATCATTCTTGTTTGAGGCTCGATACTCAGTCAATCATAAGTCCTGAACGTCCAACAACGCCCAGTCAACGACTGATGCAAGGGTGCGGCAACTCCACTTTGTCAGATCTGCGTTCGTGCGATCTCTGGCAATCATGCTTTTGCCTCCTCTGTTGCCGCGGCTTCCGCCTGCATCTTGCGCATGATCTCGTGGCTGGCAGCAGCCGTCTCGCTGCCGCCTTCGACATGAACTGTAGGATAGGCAATCTTGATACCGTTTTCTTCGAAAGCTTTCTTGATCATCATGAAGGCCCGCCTCTTTATGCCGAACTGTGTGCCAGGCTTGGTCATCAACTTCATCCGAAGCACGATCGAATACTCGCCGAAACTATCGATACCCTGCATCTTCAAGGGCTCGATCGTGTCTGCCGCAAATTCCGGGTCCACCGCCAGTTCCTGACCGATCTTCTTGACAAGCTTGCGGGCCAGTTCCACGTCCGAATCGTGCGTGACGCCAATTGTCATCTTCTCAATCACCCAATCACGGCTCATGTTCTGGATGGCACCCAGCTGGCCGAACGGAACGGTGAAAACCGGCCCGCGATGGTGCCGTAGTCTGATCGAACGCAGACTGAAAGATTCCACCGTTCCCTTGTATGATCCGCTTTGGATATACTCTCCGACGCGGAACGCATCGTCGAGCATATAGAAAACCCCGCTCAGAATATCTTTCACAAGCGTTTGTGCGCCAAAGCCGACGGCAACGCCAAAGATGCCGGCACCGGCGATCAGCGGCAAGATTTGTACACCCATGCCCGACAGGATTGTCAGCACAGCCACAACGGCAATGAATGCGGCAAGCGCGTTGCGGAATATCGGCAACAGGGTACGCAGCCGGCCCGAACGCGCCATCGCCGCGCCGCTGCTGTCGGCTGGATCGATGGGCCTCAACTGATAGTCAATCAATGCCTTCGCCAACTGCCAGAGCAAATCCGCTACAACAAGAATTATAATGGCGTTGAATGCGCCGTTGACCAAGCGCTCACCGAGCCCATTCCCCGAAAGGGCTGCGGCGCTGAATTTCCATAGATAAGCCAGCCAGAAGACCGCCGCCGCGATGACCAGCGCTCTCGCTCCTCTGGCGACGATGACATCGAATATAACGCCGACCGCGCCAGCTCGTTTGTCATTACCGACAAGTACCTGCGCAACGCGGCCTGTACCACGCAGGACGGGCGGCAACGCCAGCGCATAAATACCGATCCACAACAGCCCCAGCATCCCGCCGACCCAGACCAGCCAAAGAGCGATCAGAAAGAGGGTCAGCAACATTCCTTTCAAAGCCGATGGGTGGCGATCAGGATGGCGCCAAACCACTTCGATTGCGACTGCCAGCAATCCAAGCCCCAGCAAATATGACCCGATCTGTGCAACTTCTGGCGAAAAGCCGATGGCGCGCATGACGCTGACGATTGCCCAGCCGAACAAGAAAATTCCGGCCAAAATGCTGATACGTCGGCGCCAGAAGCGCGCCGTCTCAACACTATCTGCAGCCATATATTGTACGGGAACTGTCTCTTTCATCACGTCGTCGGACAACTGATCTGATGAAGCCGAAGGCTGGGTGGCCAGGAGGATAGTGGCAGGCGTACAGATAGCCCGCACCACGCGAAACGCAATAATGGCTACCAGGAGGGTCAATACGATCCTCCGCAACAATGGCGGCCATTCCAACGCCAGAAATGACCCGACACTCGCTAATGAAAAGGTGAGCAACGCAGCCAGATTGGTCAGAATTGCCCGCGGAACAAAATCCCGCCCCGAGGCTGATGGTGGTTCCTTCGGTAACAATTTCCGAACCAGCCATTCAGCACCGAACCCCACGGCCATCAGCACGGCGAGAATGAAGATCACAAGGCCCGGCCGACCGTCGTTGACGTCACGGGCGATCCTGTCGGCCCCGTTCGCCAGTTCTTGAGGGATACGAGGCACCGCATCTACAAGTCGTACTATACGGTTGCGAACCGCAGTTTCCCAGCTTGCAAACGTATCGGAAAGCGCGGGCTCAGCAACCGGGGGCGGGGCAGCTTTGCTTTCCAGCCAGGCCTTAACGTCCGGCTCATTGAGCACATCAAGAAGCTGTCTGACTTTCTCGGGTGGCACCTCGGAATGAGCTGTCTGCGCCCAACCGGGGATTTGCAAAATGGACAACGCGATCAATGTGACCAACATTATCGCGCCAGTTCGCAAAGCCACCAACATTTCCATCGTCAATTCTCCGCGCCTGCTGCAGCATTGACCTCTGACCGAATAAACGAAGCGTAAGCCTTACCCGATACGTCGGCTAACCCGACGACTGCGCTGCACGAGAAACCATGGTGCGCCACCCCGATCTTCCTCTCTTTGCGTGTTCAAAGCCGTCGAAAGAAGAAGCCTGAACCGCTCATAAGGCGACAAGTAACATCAAAGAAAGTAAAATAGCGATTATTCCAAGAATGGCATTTCGTTCGCGTGTTGACCACAGAATAATGTATTTCTGAATTTTTAATAGCTTATATTTAGATAGATGGCCGAGCCGAATGCTCTCTCCTATCCGCGTACACCGCGCTCATGGGCACACGTAAACCTGGCCGACGATTACCCTTGGGATGATTAAGCTGCTCGACCATTCCATTCTTCCCTGCCCCAACCGTTACGCGGTGCAATAAAAAACTCCCGCTATACGGAACCATAATTTTAGACTATATTATCAGCTCTACTTAATAACTTGGTTACGTTGGCATTCTCGAGCAGAAGAGTTGGCGGATCGTGGCGCTCCTTATTGTCATCATCTTTGATGAAGCGCTTGGCATGTGCCGACAATGAGGAGCTGGATCAGCATGGATCAAGTAGCGGATGCCGTGCATAAAGCGGGGGTTGAGCATTTACCTCCGTTTATCACACCACCGGGGCAAACCGATGTACTTCTGAACATCGTGATTGTCTTTCTGGTGTTCGTTGTGTTTTTAACCGGCGTTCTCTACTTAAGGCTCCACGCCTTACCGGAACATATCGCGCATCGGACGCATAAGGTCCAAATTCAGTTAGTTGCGGTTCTGGGACTGATCTCGCTCTTCACCCACAATCAGCTCTTCTGGATTGCAGCCTTATTGATTGCGATGGCAGAGCTACCGGATTTCCTTTCTCCAATAACTTCTATGGCCAGATCTTTACGCATCATAGTCCGACATGGGCTTGCGCCTACACCGATGAGCCAGATGAGCACACCTTCCAATTACGACACGGCGCACACAACCATCCCTGCGGCATCCATTGCGAATACCGCCGGAGCCGCACCAGTTGTCAATTCTGCACCTGACAAAATCAACGAGAAAAAGCAGGAGTAACAATAATGCTGGAGTTTTTGCTTTGCTCGTTGATCACGATATTCCCGGACTATTTGTTCCGGAGATTCCGTCAAGGAAAACGGATAGGGAGAGAAATTACGATCTACTCCGTCTGGTTCGAACTCAGATGGGGGATTACTGCCTGCATCATCCTTACCGTCTCTTTGATCACCATGATCTTCTACTTCCATCCATCAACATCCAACGCCACTGCAGCATTTCGAACGGTAACAATCCTCCCTGAAATCAGTGGCCGCGTGGACCAGGTTTACGTGACCCGAAATCAAAAAGTGAATGCCGGAGAACCATTATTCAAACTGGATAGCAGTCAGCAGAAGGCAGCACTGGAAACAGCACAAAAGCGCATTGCTGAAATAGATGCTGAGATGCTCGTTGCCAAAAGTGATCTCGTTGCAGCCGACGCGCGCATCAAGCAGGCCGAGGCCGCCTTCCTACAAGCGAAGAATGATGTAAACACCCAGACCGAACTGCAACGTCGCAATGTGGCTGCCCGCAACGAGGTCGAAAGGCTCCAATCCATTGCTGATGGTAAAGCAAGTGAGCTTGCAGCAGCCGCAGCCACAAAACAAACGCTCGAAACCAAACTTGCCACATTGCTTCCGGCCCAAAAGGCCAGCGTCGAGGCCTCCGCCGAGCAAGCCAAAGTGGAACTCAATAAAACCATCGTTAAGGCGGGCGTTACCGGCACTGTGCAACAATTTACACTGAGGGTCGGTGAAGTCGTCAATCCGTTACTTCGACCTGCCGGGGTGTTGGTTCCTGAAACGGCGGGCAGGCTCGGACTTGTCGCTGGTTTTGGGCAGATCGAAGCTCAAGTCATGAAGCCAGGCATGATCGCGGAAGCGACGTGCATAGGGAAACCCTTCACAATCATCCCAATGGTTGTGACCGAAGTGCAGGATGTAATTGCAGGTGGACAAGTCCGCGCAAGTGACCAACTTGTTGATGTAAAGCAGCTCTCAACGCCCGGGACAATCACGGTCACACTTGAACCACTTTACGAAGGTCAGCTCGCAGATATCCCCCCTGGGAGTAGCTGCATTGCCAATGCTTACACCAGCAATCACGAGGAGCTTCAATCGGGCAAGGCCGGGACGATGAGATCGATCTTCCTACATGCTGTCGACGCGACGGCACTGGTTCACGCCATGATTTTGCGAATTCAAGCGGTCATGTTGCCGGTACGCACACTTGTACTCTCCGGCCATTGACACGGACGGGTACGTACAAGACAGCGGGACAACTGCTCCAAATGAGTTTTCCATAACGGTGTTGCCTTACCATGCTACAGAGCTGATTTGTGAACGAACGAAATTGCGCGTCTCAAATTCGCGTGGATTGTCGAATATTTGATCGGGCGTTCCTTGCTCAACCAGCACACCTTTTGAAAGAATGCAGATGCGGGTCGAAACCTCTCGCGCAAACGCCATCTCATGCGTGGCCATCAGAATAGTCATTCCATTCTGGCAAGTTCGCGCACCAACCAGACAGAAGACCTCGTGGGCATCGACGGAGAAATTGATGCCATTGAGTACCGCAAATGTTCCGTAAGATTTTACACGTTTGATATCTCGATGAACGCGCTCATGATGAGCCAACATTTGCGCTCCTGGCACGCCGTGCGAGAAGGTAATCGACGAAGCGCGTCTGCGGAATTGTGATGAGGATAAAGAAGATACAGACGGTCGTGACAGCGGATAGGTTGTAGTGGTTGGTCGCATAGATTTTGGGCTGCGCGAGCGCGTTGATGATCCCAACGATGTTGACGAGAGCCGTGTCCTTTTGCAGTGCAACAAAGCCGCCAAGCAGTGGTTGGACAACCCGCCCGATTCCGTGAGGAAGGATCACATGTAACAGCGCGCTCCGCGGCGGCAACCCCAGTGAAAGAGCCGGCGAGTACTGGCTGGGATGAACGGATTCAATCCCGGTGCGAAATATTTCGGCGTTGTAGGCCGAAGCAAATCAGATAGATGACGACCACCGCAGGAGGTCCGCGAAACAGGTCGATGTAGCCCATGGCCAGCATTCGAACAGGCGCCATGCCTCTCCCCGGCAATAGTCGGCCGAGGGCAAACAACAGCCAAAAGATCACCAACAGTTTTGGCGCGCGCTCATAGCATCGCAAATATCGATTGCCGCGCATGCAGGCAGCCAATATATAGATAAATATTTTATTAATTATAATAAACTAATCATTATTATACATAAATTACGGGATAACTCTTCTCATCAAATTATATATTATAATAATTATAACGCTTTCCTTCATATTTGAAATAAAATCATACGCGCTGAAATATTTTGCAATTATATGATTTACGAAATTGCATATTAGCAAACTCAGATTTAGATATTGTCTATGCTCGAAGACAAAATCGCATGAAGCAATATCAAGACATTTCCATCGCGAGGATAAATGGACAATATCAGCAGCGCTTGCGATGAGCTCGCCCCGGAAGGAAAAATACAGATTTGTTGGATGAGATATCGCGGTTAAGCGAGCGCCTCGAAGCGCAGGAGAAGATGCTTGTCGAACAGGCCCTTGCTCTACAGGACATGCGCCTGATTTTCGAGCAATCTGCCAAAGTTGCCAAGGTCGGGATATGGCAATGCACTCTCCCGAATGAGAGATTGCATTGGACCGACTTTGTGTATGATATTTTTGGCTTGCAGCGCGGTAGCCCGCTAACAAGAGAAAATACGCTGGCTCTCTACACCGAAGCATCGCGCAAAGAACTGGAACTTAGAAGAACACAGGCCATCAACGATCGAAGCGGCTTCACACTGGATGCAGAAATTGTGCTGTCAACCGGAGAACACAAATGGGTGCGCCTGACCGCTTCGGTGGAATGCGAGAACGATGTTCCGGTCAGACTGTACGGCATGAAGCAGGACATTACCGCACAAAAGCTCATGTTTGATCGGGCCCTCCACGATGCAGAGCATGACAAACTGACGGGTTTGGTGAACAAGTATAGATTCAACAAGTGCTTGGAAGATTTCTGCCTGATGCCAAATCATGACGGCATCAGAGGGTGCCTGCTTCTGATTGATCTTGATGGGTTCAAGGATATTAATGATCGGCTGGGGCATTTGGCAGGAGACGCGTGCATCGTACAAACAGCCAGTCGCATCAAGAATGCCTGTCGTGAATCAGATATCGTAGCGCGTATCGGAGGGGATGAATTCGCAATTTTGGCACCCGGGATCACCAGTCGTGACGAAGTTATCAGCCTTTCTGAAAGATTGTTATCCGAATTCAGAATGCCGGTAGAACTCAACGGAGATCGTATTTCCATCACCGGCTCGATAGGGTTAGCTCTGCTTATCGACGAAACTGACACGGAGATTTTCACTATGGCTGATACGGCGCTGTATGCGGCCAAGGCAGCCGGACGCAATGCTTATCGCTTCTACGAAAAGTAACCAGGCTGGCACCAGCCTGGAAGCTGTGCGCGACCCCACACAAAACTAGCTTCCATCGCGGCGGTCTACCATTTGGTGCATTTCCCTTGCATCGATTGCCCAGTTCTAGTGAAGTCAGGACGTACGACTGGCTTTGCAGGTGGCGAGAAACATTAGAAATTGCTCTATTGGCAATGGCTTCGCAAACAACCAGCCTTGCCCGAATTCAACGCCCATAAGACGCAATGCTTCGAGCTGTTGCCCTGTTTCGATGCCTTCAGCCACACTGAACAGCCGGTGATCTCTGGCAATATTGACGATGTGCTGGGTGAGTGACCCACTTGTAGAAGGCTCTTTGACCGCGCTCACGAAGGATCGATCAATTTTCAATGCATCCAACGGCAATCCCTGCAAATGCTGCAAGCTGGAATAGCCTGTCCCAAAGTCATCAAGGGCAATAACGTACCCCGCGTTTCGCGCAACCATCAGTGTTTCGCGTGCAATCTCCGCATTGATGAAGCTGCGTTCTGTCACCTCCAGCCAGATCTGGCGCTTTTCGATACCACTATAAAGTAGAAGCGCATCGAGCGTATTCAAAGCACGACCGGTTTCAATGTCCTCCGGCGTAAGATTGATCGTAACATGCAACGAACGGTCATTAACAAGTATATGGTTCAGATCTTGAATGACGTGATCGATCACCTGGTCTGTGATCTTTTCAATGAGACCAGTTTCCTCCGCAAGGGGGATAAATGAATCGGGCGCAATGATCTCACCGTTTGGCCGTTTCCAACGCACCAGAGCTTCGGCGCCAACACAAATGCCATCGTGCAATCGAATAATCGGTTGATAAAAGACGATGAACTCGTGGTTACGAATGGCAAGTTCAAGCTCCATTCTTTTTGAAAGCCGATTTCGCCAGTATTTGACCGACAGACCGATGACGAGCAGAGAGAGCATACAACCAATGGGCAAAGACTGTTCAAGGTTCTCCCTGAATTGCGGCCAAATCACAGAGGGATTTTCGAGCGCAACGGCTACCAAATCATCTTTACGCGCAATACCGGAGAGCCAGCCCTTGCCCACCCCATCATGCGCCAACCTGTGTTTTGCGATTGAAAGCTGATCCTGAGTAGCGTTACGTTCACTGATCACGGTCCCCTGATTATTCAGAAGCACCACGGCAACGCCCTCGATGACCGTAGAATTCAAAAGGCGTGTGGGCAGCATCAACGCTTCAAAAGGGCCGGTCCAGATTCCAATCATGTCTTTTTGAAAACTAGGGGTCGGCCTATAGTTGAGGGTAATGATATCCCCCTCAGCGGTCTTGTAACTGCTATCCGGGCGTTTAATGGCCCTCGGCCCCAGGCGCCAAGATGTACATTTTTGCCGAGTGCCCTCAAAGTAGGCGATGTCTTCAATCACATCAGAGACAACAGTCAGGCTGCGCATACGAGCCATCATTTCAGGCGAGCAGACAGGCAAAGACAACTTGCTTAAGTCCACTAGAACCTGTCGAACCTCATCGAAAATCGACGTCGAATGCTCAACAGCCTGCTGCGCAAGAAGATCGATTTTCTGTTCTTCAATTTGCAGAGCAGAGCGGTAAGACCAAAAGACGCTTAAGCCCAATGGTATCAAACCGACAATCAGTGTGAATAGAGTTCCCAAAAGTAGAACTCGTGAACGTCTCGACGGCATCGAATTGAAATCACCTGGTGGCGGAAGTCTATTTCCTGGATAAATTTCTTCGCTTATACGACAGAAATAGACATTACCACCAGTGCAAAAGGCACTGATATATTAAACAATGCAATTCAATATAAATGGTAGATTTTACTGATCAGTATTAATCAAATAAATACATTTTTGATTACAACGGAAATTTGAATCAAAAAATAATTTTATATAAAGAACTTGATTTGAATTATCGTCATTTCTGATTATTCCCCAATGCCTAGAATATTATTCTCTCCCATTGAATGATCCATTGGAATGCCAATGCGTGCAAAAAAATGATTACCAATACCGGCTACGACGGCTGAAACTTGGCGTCTGAGCGTCTCGCGCCGCATCTGCTGTTGATGAATGGCTAGTTAGTCTATTCCGAAAGTTCTCTATTCGGAGTTGCCCTTCGTCGAAAACATGACTAAATAACTCATATTTCTGAATGTGTCTTTGGATCAAGTGTATGTCTTCGATGAATGCCGTTTTTGAACGTTTCTTTGTACGAGAGCGTTCGCGTCTGAAACGGTTTGCCGTAAAACTTCTCGGTAATGCGCACGACGCCGACGACATCCTTCAGGAGACCTACATCAAGCTCTCTTCGCGCGAACTTTCAGACGGTGACAGAGGACTGGTGGTTCGTACTTTGACAACATTGGCCTTCGATCACATTCGCAGGCGGAAGGTTCATGACGCTGGCGGCGAGCCAGCGAGTGACGAGATTTTTGTGGAGCACATCCAGCCCGAACGTATCGTTTCGTCGAAACGTGACCTCGCTGTTCTGCTCGAAGCGATCAATCACCTGCCGCGCCGCCGTGCGAAAATCTTCCTGCTCGCGCGCGTCGATGGCATGGCTTATGGACAAATCGCACAAACGCTCGACGTTTCGATCAGCACCGTCGAGAAAGAAATGGCCGCCGCCATAGCTTTTTGCCATAAGTGGCAGCAGTCCCATGGCTGATTGCGTTTCATGTGTCCTAACTTTAAATAGCAAAAGTATGTTGGAATCTGGCAACCACGAAAAGTCGAAAGACGTAGCGATTGATGAAGCCGCGACGTGGTTTGTCCGTATGAGCAGTCATCCGGTGACGGAGGATACAAAGCGCTCATTTCAATTGTGGTTGCAAGACAGTCCCGCTAATTCGGACGCCTATGACAGCATTTGCAAGCTGTGGGGTGACTTGAAAGCACCGGCTCAGATTGTCGCCAGATCAAGCGGACCCAAATTTGGGCGGGTTGAATATTTTGTCTCTTACCCGGTCTTGAAATGGACGGCCGTTGCAACCTCGGCCGTCCTGTTCATTGGCTTGGGCGCAATCTGGCGCGATGAAGGTTTGATAGCCCGAGGATTTGCGGACTATGCCACATCGCCTGGAACCCACCGTGAAGTTGCACTTTCGGATGGAACCAAGATTTATCTGGATGGCAACAGTGCCATGGATACGACGTTTTTGGCCGACGAACGTCATATTAAACTCATCCGTGGTCGCGCATGGTTTAACGTAGCGCGCGATGAAAACCGGCCGTTCTATGTCGAAACACAAAACGCAACCGTCCGCGTTCTCGGAACAATTTTCACCGTCGATATCGAGAAAAGCGATAAAACGACAGTCAGCGTGGAAAGCGGCGAGGTTTCAGTTCACTCCGCAGACAGCCAAATCGAGCTTGAAGCAGGCAATGTTGCAACAGCTTCGCCCGGCGGTCTTCACAAGCTGGAAAATGCCGAGATCGACAGGATGAGTTCCTGGCGTCGGGGGCTCATCATTATGAACCAGACACCACTCGAAACCGTCTTGTCAGAAGTTTCGCGTTATACGACGGGTCGGATTGTAGTCTCGGGCCAAAACATCAAGAACCTACAGCTTTCGGGTGTATTCCGTACAGATGATACTGATGCAATATTCGCAGCACTGCAATCAGTGCTAGGCCTAAAAGTCAGAAAAATCCCGGGTTTGCTGACGTTTATCTACCGCTAAACTGCTTTCTGTAGAAATTACGGATTATTTTTACGGGTTTTCCCGGTCTCGTCCGTTCTTTGCATGAAGGGCTTGATGCCCATGCAATTGAACAGGGACGGTTCATGGAAAAGACACTCAGAACAGCGCTCGCCGTGGGCAGCATTTCGTTAATCGCGCTGGTAGTCGCAAGAACGCCAGGAGTCTTGGCGCAGGATATGGGTTTGCAAAACGAACCCTCCATGTTCGCTTTCAATATTCCGTCGAAGCCGCTTCTGTCGGCTCTTGCTGATTTCACGCAGGTAACCGGTATCCAGATAGTGAGACAGGACGGCAATCCTATCCAGGGGCCATCCATTGCTATCACAGGTCGCCAGTCTGCCAATGCTGCACTGACCCAACTGCTATCGAAATCAGGGTTAGACCATCGTTTCATCGATGCGCATACGGTGAGCATCTTTGATCGCAGGGCAACCACCCCTGAAAACTCAACCACTATTGCGCCCAATGATGGAACGACCTTGCTGGAGACAATCGTAGTCAGCAACTCAAGGATAACGGAAGCCGCTTCGGTTTATACTGCGCCTCGCTCCAGCGTTTATGTCTCCGGCGAGGAACTGGGCCGCTATGGCCCCCTCTCCCCAGCGGACACTCTCAAGGGTCTACCTGGTATTCAAGTCGCTGATAGCAGGAACGGCGGTGGCGTGGACGTCAATATTCGCGGGATGCAGGGACAAAGCCGCGTGGCGGTCACCGTGGATGGATCGCAGCAGGCTCTGAATGTTTACCGCGGCTACGCGGGCACGCAACAGCGGAGCTATTTTGACCCTGATCTCGTCAGCGACATGATCATAAGCAAGGGGCCGGGACTGGCTGCCGGTGCAGCCGGCGCAATTGGCGGCACTGTCGCGATCACAACCTTGCGTCCCGAAGACATTCTCAGTCCTGGCAAGAATATCGGTGTGCGATTGAAGGGCGAATTGTGGGACAACGGTATTAAGCCACCGCATCGCAATTCCCAGATAGAAAGCAGCAGTGAGTTGTTTGCCAAGCCTCAGCAAGGCAAAGACAATCTGTTTGACTCCGATGCCAGGTCAGGCAGTGCAGCTTTTGCCTTCCAGCAGGACAATTTCGATTTCATCGCAGCCTATGCCCGCCGCAATCAGGGCAACTACATCGCCGGGCGTCATGGCCACGATAAATACCGTATATTTGGTAGCTCCGGCTATGAGCAAAATTCTGCGGCGACATCCTATGCGCTGGGCGAAGAAGTTCTCAATACATCTGCCAAGACAGAATCCATTCTATTGAAGACAACAATCCGACCAACGGATGAACAGGAACTGGAACTTAGCTACCGTCGCTTCGACGGTCGCTTCGGCGAAATCATGCCATCCGATATTTTCCGCTCCGGAACAGCTGGCGTCTATCAGTATCCGCAAGGTGAGATGCTGATCAATTCCGCTTCCACACGTTACGCGTTTGATCCCGCCGACAATGACTGGATTAATCTCAAGGCCAATCTGTGGTGGACAGATGCACAAAGCAGTCAGATAAACGGCGTTACAGGTCCCAAGTCACAGTATTTCGCAAGTGATCGTAGTTGGGTCAGAATGTCCAATCGTCGTATTGGCGGTGATGTCTCCAACAAATCGGATTTTGCAACCCGGTTTGGCGATTTCAACCTCACGCTCGGTGGTTCGTTCCAGCACGAGGATATCCGGCCACAAGACAGTGTTGTTATTACCGAGCACGATCTTAACACCAACCGGTTTCTGCGTGATGGTTCGAGAACGGAGATGAGCCTTTCAGGTCAACTTCAATATCGGCCAATTGATACACTCGAATTCCGGGGTGGCGGTCGTTACAGTATGTTTCGCTCTAAAGACCGCAATGCTATGTCGAAAGCGCGTTGGGAGGAGGTTTTTGGCCGCTGGATATATGCATCCAACTCCAAAGATTCTGGCTATATGTTCTGGCGACCGGATGCAAATGGTGTGTTTGGCGATGCCACAGACCCTCGCCTGAACAATGGACTGCTCTTTGGTGACAGCAACAATCCATTCGATGGAGTGCCTTTCAATGATTTTGGTGCCACCTATACGCACGCATTTGATCCCCGTTGGTCGGAAACCGTTGTCGGCTTTGACCGAGGGTCTCCAATGTCGGCCAAAGACAGCGGGTTCACCCCTGCTTTTGGTGCAAATTACGAGATTGCGCCGGAGACCTTCCTTTATGTGAGCTATGCAGAAGGCATGCGCATGCCTTCGCTTTTTGAGACGACCTTGGGAACACTTCAGGTAGAGCCGACAGGTGGGCTGAAGCCGGAACGTTCACGCAACTGGGAGATTGGAGCCAGCACCACACTTGATAATCTGCTAAGCGAGGGCGACACGACTTCGTTAAAGCTTGCCTACTTTAACTCCAATGTCAAAGACTACATCACCCGCTACTATGATCCAAATACGAACGGCGTGATGACTTTCTCAAACGCAGAAAGTTACAAGACAAGCGGCCTTGAGTTTCAGTCCAAGTTTGACAATGGTAAACTATTTGCCGATCTGTCGGCCACCTATTATTTCAAAACCGAGACATGCGATCCCGCATTTGCGTCATACTTGCGCGAAACCGCGGGGATTTATCAACATACCGAGAATACACCCGATTGCACGCCGGGCAGCTTCATGGGTTCCTATACCAATACACAGAACCCGCCCAAATATGCGGTGAATCTGACCTTGGGCAGCCGCTTCTTCGAGGAAAAGCTAATCCTGGGAGGGCGAATGACCTATACATCCGGCCCCACCGAGAAAGTAAGCGAGCCTTGGCAAACCGGTGCGACGACGCCGCAGCTCGTTTATCACCCGGTAGCGATTTTCGATGCCTTTATGAGTTACAAGCTTAGAGACGATGCCATCTTCAACGCATCGGTCCAGAACATCACAAACCGGTACTATCTAGATGCATTGGCACAAAGTTTTATGCCAGCTCCCGGCCGTACATATCGCGCCGGGCTGACAATCAAGTTTTGAATTATTGAACACCGGAGCGACCCGCGACGTATAGGTGTCGCATCACGTTTTCACACCGCCTCTTAAGCAGATCAACAAGCCCCGCAAGCAATGGCGGGGCCTGCAGCATTGATCAACTTCATTGGTAACGCGATTGATCCGCCGACTTTCAGTGTGCACAACCAAGTGGCCGGGTAGCCTTTTGGCTGTGCAATTGTATTGCGCGCTCAATCGCGTTTACCAGCCTATCCATGTCGTCAGCTCCCTTTTGCCGCCGTCAATACATCACAGCTATTCACGGAATGACACTGACCTCGACCAACGCCAGGCCCTTGTTTGCTGATACGTGCGTGACAGCAGCCTCCAATGCCGCGGGCAGATCGTCCGCTCGATCGACGCGCTGTGCAAAGGCGCGGCTGGCCTGCGCGATCATCGTGAAGTCGGGTGTAGGCCCCAGCGAAGTCAATGGCATGATATTGGCCTGCGCTGCATAACCTTCCGGATAGAGATTGGCGACCGACTGGCGCACCGCGCCCCATTCGGAATTGTTGACCACCACAACCACGATCGAAAGGCCCAGAGCTTCCGCGATCTGATGACAGGCGACTGGATTAGCAAACATATAGGAGCCATCACCCATCGTCGCGACGACAAGCCTGTCAGGTTTTGCCAGTTTTATGCCGAGAGCAGCGGGGAAAGACCAGCCAAGACCACCCGAATGCGGTTCCTGAAACCAGCTTCCATGCCCGTTCAATGTCACTGTCTCCATCAGACAGCCAAGCTCCGACAGAATTGATACCTCGTGACCCTGAACAGCCCGCGAAAGACAGAGACTAACGTGATCTTTCGTTATGCCGGAGTTCTGCCCGGTCTCAGCCCTGGAAAGGACTTTTTTCCGTCGCGTGCGACAGCGTTCCTGTACATCTTCGCGACGATCATCGACGTTACGGTTGCCTTCGACGCCGAATTCCTCCAGCGCCTTTTCCAATGCAACAAGAAACGGGCCGAGCTCGCTGGTAATGGTCCGGTCCGACGGAAAATTCCGATAGGGGAACCGCTCGTAAAGCGGATCCGCACCCACCTGAAAAATCCGGCAATCTGCTTTCGGTTCGTGAATGGCGGGGGACCAAGGCGCCAGACAATCCAGCACGACGATGAGATCCGCCTCTTCAATCCACGGCGCAATTTCGTCGCCAGTTGAAAAGGGATGATCGGTCGCAAGCGCAAGCTGTACCGCCCAATACTGGCTGACAGGGATAGCCCAGTTGCAGGCAATCCGATCCAGAGCAGCAAAACCCTGCTGTGTCCCAGCACCTCTCTGTGCTACGAACAAGGGGCGCTGCGCAGCATGGATGGCCTTCGCTAGTTCGCTCACGCCATCAAGGTCAAGCGCAGAAACGGAAGCCGCCACCCGGCTGGGTGCGGTCAAGCCTTCATACTCAACGACCTCACACAGCACTTCGCGTGGAACACTCACATAGACTGGGCCTCGTGGTGTGGAACTCGCAATGGCAAATGCCCGGTCAATGACGTCTGGTATCTGCTCTGGAAAGCGGAGTTCATAGTCCCATTTGGAAGCTTCGCGGACCAGCGCATGCTGATCGCGCATTTCCTGTCCCCAGCCGATCGGCACTGTGCGCGCACCAAAACGCCCCTTTTCAAGCGTTGGCGTTCGCCCCGACAACAACAGCATGGGGATTTGTTCAGCTGCGGCATTGATGGCGCCCATGGCGCAATTTGCAAGACCGACATTGGTGTGCGCCATCACCGCCTGTGGGCGACCTGATGCGAGATAGTATCCGTGCGCCATCGCGACAGCGGCGGACTCGTGAGGAATGACAAGCGCTTCCGGCAATGCAATGCCGTTAGCCTTGGCTTCAGCCAGCCCCTCGATAATAGGAGGAAAGTCGGTACCGGAATTGGCAAAAATATAGTCCACGCCAACAGCTTTCAGCCGCGCCAGAAGCGCGCCTCCTGCAGTCATGGAATGGCCAGTCTGGTATCGAACATCCATGCGTCTTGCTCCTCCTGAGAATTTCGCATCCAGTTCTGCTCTCAGCATATATTTCTATATGTGAAATACTTATTGCTATTAATGCTAGTTCCGTTATACTTCTCATGTCAACATGCTTTGATATTTTATGATCAGCGCGTCCGGTCGGGAGAAAGATGCGACATGAGCCAGGCCAATGGATCGGTTATTAAAGCCTTCCAGATATTGGACTTATTCGACGATCAACTGCTTCAGATTGGAACGAGCGATGTCGTCTCGCGCCTGAGGTTGAATACCATTACCGCGCACCGTTTTCTAAAAACCCTTGAAGCCGCCGGCGCACTCGTTGCTGTGTCGCGTGGTCAGTATCGACTGGGATACAAACTCGCCGAATTGGGCAAACGCGCGGCTGGTGCGGACAATCTGCGCAGCGCCTTGCAACCTGTTCTTGATCAGTTGACAAAGGAAGTTGGCGAAGGGACACTTGCTTCCACTTTTGACGGGGAAAGTGCGATCTGTATCGCTCGCGCTCTGCCTGATCGACCGATGTTCGTATCCATTCAGCTTGGCAGCCATCTCGAAGCCTATGCCAGCGCGCATGGCAAATTGTGGCTGGCGCATTTAAGCGACGCCGCACTTGATGCCTATCTTGACCGAGTTGAACTGAAAACACTCAACGACGGCTTTGTGCCAAGCCGGTCAGGCCTTGTCGCCGAACTCCATGAAATTAGGAAAACAGGCCTCGCCTATAATCGTGGTGAACGCGAACCTGATGTCTATGCGCTGGCTGTGCCAGTCCTCAATCCGTCCGGTAAAATGATCTGCGGCCTTTCTGTCTTCAGTTCAAAAAGCCGGATGGAACCGCTGATCGCCAATGACCTTGCCGCCAGGCTCCGTGCTGCAGCACAGAGAGTGCAGATCGCCTTCTACGGCACGGCAGCTCAAGCTAGTTGAACACACCTCAATTCCATTAAACGGGAGGATTAAATGAATATTGGACTGCTGATAGATGGCCAGGATGTCGCGGCGCTAGGCAATGCGACTTTTACCCGTATTGATCCTGTCACTGGCGATGAAGCCACTACAGCGCCCGCGGCCCGGCAGCCCGATGTCGACAAGGCCGTCCAGTCTTCGGCAACGGCCTTCATACAATGGTCCGAAGTCGGTCCGAGCGAGCGTCGAACCATCTTGCTTAAGGCGGCAGATATTCTCGAAGCGAAGATCGGTGACTTCATCGCCTGCGGCATCACCGAAACCGGGGCGACAGCCCCGTGGATTGGCTTCAACGTCGGGCTCGCCGCGAAAATCCTGCGCGAAGTCGCTGCTGCAACAACCCAAATCAAGGGTGAGATTATTCCGTCGGATAAGCCTGGAACCCTTTCCATGGCCGTACGCGAACCCGTTGGCGTCATGGTTGGAATGGCGCCGTGGAATGCCCCGGTCATTCTGGCCGTGCGCGCCTTTGCGATGCCCATCGCCTGTGGCAATACGGTCGTGCTCAAATCGTCCGAAATGTGCCCTCGCCTGCATCGAATGCTGGGCGACGTAATGATCGAAGCGGGCCTGCCAAAGGGTGTTCTCAATATTGTCAGCCACAGCGCTGAAGACGCGCCCGAAGTTGTCAACGCGCTTGTATCGCATCCCCTCGTTAAGCGCATTAACTTCACCGGTTCCACACGGGTTGGGAAAATCATCGCTCTTGAAGCTGCCAAGCACCTCAAGCCCGTGCTTCTTGAACTGGGAGGCAAGGCGCCATTGGTCGTATTGGATGACGCTGATCTGGACGGCGCCGTCAACGCGGCGATTTTCGGCGCTTTTATGAATCAGGGACAAATTTGCATGTCCACTGAACGCATTATCGTCGATGAGAAAATAGCCGATCAGTTCGTGGCCAGATTTACGACACGAGCTTCGGCTTTGCCGAGCGGCAACCCACGCGAAAAGGTGGCTCTGGGTGCCGTTGTCGCGCAAGGCACGGTTGACCGGGTGCTGGAACTCGTTGCGGATGCCCAGAAATCAGGGGCTGCCGTCACAACCGGTGGGACGGCAAATGGGACGATCATGCCGGCAACCATCGTCGATAAAGTTACACCGGCAATGCGTCTGTTCCGCGAGGAGTCATTTGGACCCGTCGTGTGCGTGATACGCGCCCGTGACGACAAGCATGCCATCGAACTGGCCAACGACACGGAATACGGCCTGTCTTCAGCGGTGTTCAGCCAGAACATAGACCGCGCGCTCAAGGTTGCGCGTAAAATCGATGCAGGCATTTGCCATATCAATGGACCAACGGTGGGAGATGAACCACAAATGCCGTTCGGCGGCGTCAAAGACAGTGGCTATGGAAGATTTGGTGGTTCTGCGGGCATAGACAGTTTCACCAATCTGCGATGGATCACGATTGAAGACCCAAAGCAGCATTATCCATTCTAACCTCTCTGTACTAAACCGGAGCCATACCAGAGGTGATATGGCTCCGGCTCCACCCCCAGTCGGAACAAAGGCACAGCACCTACCCACATCACAGCCAGCAACATTGTTCGCCAAAGGCGTCCTACCCCTCAATCAAGCCCAGGAGTGGTATTCCGATGACCAAATTGACCCGACGCAATGTGAATACTCTTATTGGCACGCTTATCGCCGGTGGCATGGCACCGAAAGGAGCCTATGCCCGCAATTACGGTAGTGGCGGTACAAAACTGGCAATGACCAATATACGCATGCTCATTGGCCAGGAGATCTCGCCGCCCGGCACTATTCTGATCGAGAATGGTGCTATTTCAGCAGTCCTGACCGAAACGGATAATACAGCATCGGTTCTGGAAAATGCTCAGGTTGTCGATTATCAGGGGCGATACCTTATCCCCGCCTTCACCTGCAACCATGCCCATGTCGGCCTTATCAAGGGTACGACGGGCGGACGACATAATTTCACGCCCGAGAACGCCTATGCGGCGCTGCGCCAATTTCAGGCTTACGGTATCGGCACTGTGGTATCGCTCGGCATGACACCAACGCCTGAGCCCACAACACGTGATAACATGCGCAACAACCCGCAATATGGCGCGTCCTTCATGACGGCAGGTGCGGGAATATATGCGCCCGATGGGCTGTCACCGCGCCCGCAGATACCGGAGGAAGCGCGGCAGGTCGTTCGCCAAATGGCGCAGCAACCCATCGATATTATTAAGCTATGGATCGATACATTCGGGGCCATTGAACCCATGAGCGAAGATTGTTTTCGCGCAGCTATTGATGAGGCACATCAATTGGGGTTTGCCGTCGCCGCACATGTCTACACGCTCGACCACGCAAAAAGACTAGTGGCTGCGGGTGCAGATATTCTTGCTCATGGCGTTCGCGACGTTGAGATTGATCAGGAATTTATCGATGCCGTTCGTGAGAGGGGCACGTGGTATATTCCAACAGTGCACATGGATGAGGCGACTTATATTTTCGCCGACCAGCCAGCGATGCTGGAAGATCCCTTCCTGCAATCGGCGTTAAGCCCGGAACTGAAAAACCAGTTTGCCGACGCAGAATGGCGAGAGAAGACGACGACCGATGAACGGGCACAAAAAGCGCGGCGCGATGTCGAAATGAATCTTCGCAATCTGGCAAAGTTGATAGAGGCTGGCGGCGTCAAATTCGGTTTTGGTGCGGATGCAGGTGCGTTCCCGGAACGTATTCCCGGCTTTGCCGAACACCGCGAACTGGAACATCTGGTCAATGCTGGCCTCTCACCCGCTCAGGCAATCGGCATCGCGACCGAACAGGCCGCAGCATTGCTGAAATTGACCGACAGGGGCAAGATCGCCAATGGAATGCGCGCCGATCTCGTCGTCCTTGATGCCAACCCTCTTGATGACATCACCAACACGCGCAAAATTCATGCGGTCTGGCAGCAAGGAGAGCTGGTCTCTCTTGGTTCACCGTAATCAACTGAGACCGCAAGCCTGTGCCAGTTTGCAGGGACAATGCATACGGTGCCTGAAACATTCAGGCCCTCTTGTTCTCATTTTTTGGGCGGTAGTTTGGCATGTCGGTCAAGCCCGATGATGATGCGCATCAGAGTGTCCAGCAGCGCCTGCCTGTCTGGTCCAACAATCTGATTAAGTGACGCATTGTGTGCTGATGCGCATGCGCGTAATTCCGACAGATACTTCTCACCGGCCGGCAACAGGCTGAGCAATCTTCCCCGCCGATCGACGGGATCGATATCGCGACGGATCATTTCCTTCTTTTCAAACTCCTGCAGGATTGGCGTAATGGTGGTCTTGTCACGGCCCACCTGACGGCTCAGTTCTGTCTGCGATATGCTCGGTTGATCATGGATGATCCGGAGCACGGCATAGTGGCCCGGGCGAAGACCTCGTTGGTCAACAATCGAGGCATAGGCGGCAAACGAGGCTTCTTGCGCCCGACGCAATATGAACGCGATGTTATCGGCGAAATCCTCGTCAGACGAATTATGGGGCATAGGCTGGTTCCGTTTCATTCCTGATATTCTCAATCTTGACGAAAAGTACCTCTTTGTCTGGTCGTTGGCTGGTCACGGGATTCAGATAAGTGGCTTTCCATCAAGTTGAGCAAAACACAAATTCCAGGGATGGGGAAACCTTAAAAGCCTTTGCCCTGATCTTAACTGTGTGCCGCCCAGCCGCGCGCGAAATTTTGCCAATCTTCGTTGCAGAATGCGGACTTATTTCAAGACCAGGAGCTTTCCAGAAGACGACCCAAATGTGCGGTTGGCCCAGTGCATATTTTGGGTAAGTCGCTTTGGATCACGCGACCTCCACTCAGCCCTTGTGTGAATGAGCATCATAGGGCATAAATTCCATATAGTTGGAGTCCAAACTAATTGTAAAGGAATATCACCAGGTCACAATCGGGAGGAAACTATGGGAAGAGGAAGCAGCATGCCTGTGGAGGTGGTGTCATGAACAACATCCATCACACAGTGGGAAGTGGAGAAGTCGACATCGGCGAGTTGCTCGATGAAGGCCCTTGGACAACCGTACAACGTATTGTGGTGTTGATCGCAGCACTATCAATCGTTCTTGATGGCTTTGACGGTCAGCTTATCGGATACGCAATCCCCGTGCTCATTCAAGAATGGGACGTTTCGCGTGCTGATTTTGCTCCGGTGGTTGCTTCTGGCCTATTTGGGATGGCTTTCGGCAGCGCTTTTGCAGGCCTTATTGCGGATCGCTTCGGAAGAAGACTGGCCGTGATTTTGTCTGTCATCACCTTTGGACTGGGAACGATGGCCATCGGTCTATCGCAGGGAATTTGGACTATTGCCCTGTTCCGGTTCATCGCCGGACTTGGCATTGGTGGGGCGCTTCCAACATCGACCACCATGACCGCTGAGTATACGCCACGCAAATACCGAACCGTTGCAGTCACCGCGACCATCGTGTGCGTTCCGCTTGGAGGCATGCTTGCGGGGATTTTCGCGTCCTGGATATTACCAACATTTGGATGGCGAACATTGTTCGTCGCAGGTGGTGGAATTTCAGTTCTCTTTTCTGCTTTGTTGATCGCCTATTTTCCAGAATCCCCACGCTGGTTATCGCGTCAGCCGACCAAAGCGAAAATTCTCGCAGATCTGCTTGCCCGGATTGAGCGCCCTGTCCCCGTCGGCGCGCGACTTGTCGACCCCACGGAGCGGATCAGCGGTAAAAGCGGGATTGGAACTTTGTTCACTGACGGCAGAGCCTTGAGTACAGTCGCTCTATGGACTGCGTTCTTCACCACGCTGTTGTCGGTGTACCTGACCTTCAGCTGGCTTCCGACATTATTGACATCGGAGGGATTGAGCCTCTCTTTGGCAGGTTCAGGTTTAACGGCCTACAATCTTGGAGGCGTGATTGGCGCACTAGCTTGTGCGGTCGCAATAAACCGGTTTGGTTCTCGCGGTCCGCTTGTAGCCTGTTCATTCGCGGCGGCGGCTACAGCGCTTTACTTGAGCCAGCTCAATGAGATGGAAGCAACAACCATATTGATCATCGGGATCGGGCTACATGGTCTGTTTGTTAACGCTGTGCAATCGACAGCATTTGCTGTCGCTGCCAATCTTTATCCGACTGAGGTCCGCGCGAGCGGAACTGCAGCAGCTCTGGTGATTGGACGCCTGGGCGCGATATCGAGCGGATTTGCCGGAGCAGCGGTCATTGCGAGTGGTGGTGCGCAAAGCTATTTTGGATTGCTGTTTATTGCGATGGCGATATCAGGATTTGCTTTTCTGATCCTGCGCAAGCATATCCCGCCCACACACCATTAACCCACAACTGTGGATGCGGGATATGCATTCTCCCGCATCCAATCATTTTTCACATGGCATTCACTACAGACACCGGCATTGTTGATTATAGGGAAAGTCCATTGCCCCGTAATCTTCGCAAAATATAGAATGTCAATGCGATCCCCAGTAACGAGAGCACTGTTGCGAGCGTGAAAAGATGGGCGTAGCCAAACTTATCGGCAAGGAAGCCAGCGACTGAAGAGCCAACGAGATAAATCAGCAGTTCGGCACAAGCGAGGATCGTGAAATCTGTGCCCGGCTGATCGGAGGACGATGCCTTCATGAACAGTGAGTAGATCGCGACCAGTTCCATATAGCGCAAAAAGGTTTGGATCGCCGACACAGTCATAGCAACCGTGACCCCCGGCCAGATTTCTGCAGCATTGAAACTGAACGCGAGGAAGCAAAGACTGCGAAATAATCCAAGCAGAACGAGCGCAGAGAAAAGCCCTGTCCAGCGGATAAGCAGCGCGGCCAAAACGGCTCCAATCAAGCCAGCACTCGCAGCGGCAGCCCCGGAAAGATAGCCTATCCATGACAACGGCAGCCCGATATCGACGAGGTAACTGCCTTCCATCCCCCTTACCATACCTTCGCTCGCCCGATAGGTCAGAGCAAAGCAAAGGATGAGCCAGGCGTTCGGCTGTTGAAAGAAACGTTTTAGGCTGGCGTGCGGCTTGTCCCGGCGCTGTTTCTGCTCACCTGTTTCATCCATCCATAACCCTGCCAGAAGCGGCAGCAGCGAAAGGCCGGCAACAATAAAAATCGTCGGACGCCAGCCGATCTTGTGGAAGAGCACAAGGGCCAACGTGCCACCCACGATCACACCAAGTGCAACTGCACCGGCCTGGATTGCATTGCCTGTGGCCCGCGTCTTGTCATTGAGATGACGGACGGCATAGCCATCGGTGGCAATGTCCTGCAAAGAAGACAGAAGCGTTATACAAAGACAGATCGCAAACAGTGCACCCGCCTGTTGAGGCTCTACGAAAGCCATACAGGCAATGCCGAAAGAAACCAGAAGCTGAGTGACAATCACCCAGCTTCGCCGATGTCCCCAGCTTGCGATGAGGGGATAACGATCCACCAACGGCGCAATCGCGAATTTTGCGATCAATGGGATCATCAGAAGATAGAAAAGCCCGATAGCCGTGCGCGAGGCACCGCTTTCGCGCATCAAGGGAGGCAACGCGACCAATAGAAGATAGGTCGGAATGCCCTGCGCGAGATAAAGCCCCCCGAGAACGGTATAAAGGCGTGCATTGGCGCCTATCTTCTGTGTCGATAATTCGTCTTGTTGCGCAATCATCAGAAGGTTTTGCTCAAAGCGAGGGCGAAAGTCCTGCCACGGCCCTTGTAGTCGAAGATTTCGTCAGGCGCGAGGGCACCATAAAGCGCCTTGGCCCGCGATCCCCACACGGTGTTGTATTCCTCGTTAAACAGGTTGTGCACGCCGAAATTCACCGTCATGTCGGCCTTTTTAACGTGATAGGAGCCAATGAGGTCAAACAGCGTGTAACCTTCGATCTTGTAGCCGGAGTTGTCTTCCAGATCGAAGATATGCTGACCCTGCAGGCGCAGATTGAGTGTTTCATTGCCCCAGCCTACATGACCGCCAAGCTTGGAAACACTGGCCGAGCCGATGGTATCCTTGACCCAGTCACCGTCTTGATCGACTTCAGTGCTTACCCACTGGCCAAGAATGCCCACATCGAAGCCATGATCGAGTTTCATACCCGCCTTACCTTCGATGCCATAAACCCGACGTTCATTATCCTCAAGCTCGACTGCAAGCGTCGTGCGATTAAGCACGATGGAACGATCGGAGGTGGAGTAGAAGCCTGCGGCCTCCAGATTATAGGTGCCGTCATCAAGACGGTAGCCGATCTCGAATGAATCGGTTTTGATCGCTTCAAGAGCGGAATTTGCAACATTTACGCCGCTCATCAACGCGTAATGGCCACCTGAGAGCGAGTAAGCACCATAACCGTAATATTTTGCCGGATCGGGAAGCTCAAAGCCCTGGCTGAAATTCGCATAGACCTGCTGTGTGTCTGTCAGACTGTAAGTAGCGCCAGCATTGAACAAGAAAGCGTCGTAATCGACCGAGCCGCCGGGAATTGAATCGGCCGAAGTCGCTGTCCCATTAAGAATAGCGATCTGTTGCGCCGCGCCAACAAAGTCGCCAACTTCCGTTTTGGTGTACTGATAGCGCACGCCGCCATTGAAGGTAAGACGATCCGTTGCTTCATAGGAGGCCTCTGCGAAGCCAGCGAAGGTGGTAACGTCAATCTTGGGATAAAGGCCCGTGACGCCTGCAGTCTGGAAATCCATCGCACCGCTCTGCAAGGCCTTGCTCATATCGAAGATGTGTTGGTTTGAAGAAAGCGAATCCCTGTCAGCATCAACACCATAGGTAATGCGCAACCCGTCAAGCGGCTCCGAGATGAGTGCGGCCTTCATGCCGTAATAATCCGTATCCTGCGCGCTGCCATAAAAGTAGGTCGAGCTTGGGAACGGATGGAAATTGATCTTTTCGCTGCGATAGAAGCCTTGCAAGAGCAACTGCTGGCCGAAAAAGTCATTGTCCGTATAAGTCGCATTAAACATGGATCGGCGCGTGCGTGGATTGAAATCCGAATTGTAGCCGTCCCGTGTTTCGATGAGGCTTGGATTGCGCAGCCCAGCGAGAAATTGCCCAAAGTAGACGCTATAATCGGATTTCTGTTCCGAATTAAAATATTGTCCGCTCACCTCCAGCCGTCTATCCGGGTCAAACTGGAAGCCCGCACTGCCCATAAGATCGATGCGCCGGTTAAAAGCGGTCGAGGTTTGGGTAATATCTGGCACGACCATTGTGCCGTCAGCGTCGTAAAACGCGCCGCTGCGATTGCCCGCGAGCGACAAGCGGGCGTCCCATGCCTCGCTATTATACGTGACAGCAGCAGCGCCGTTGCGATCCAAGTCATTGCCAGCGCGGAACCCGCTTTCTATGCCAGCCGTAACTTCGCCATGCAAACCGTCCGGCGCGTTCTTACCTTTCTTGGTGATAATATTGATGATACCGCCGGTGGCATTGCCGCCATAGAGTGAAGTCGCACCAGAAAGAACTTCAATCCGCTCAATGTTGAATGGGTCGATAGAATCAAACTGACGGCTCAGTCCACGGGCGGAGTTCATCGATATTCCGTCGATGAGCACCAAAGCGGTGCGTCCGCGCAGGTTTTGCCCATACGAAGTACGAGCCCCTTGGCTGGCCGGATCAAAACTCGGTATTTCCTGCGCCAGAATCTGCTGAATGGTTTCGCCGGAACGTGCGCGCATCTGGATCTGCTGCGCGTCAACGACATAGACAGTGCGAGCCGTCTCTGAAATCTGTTGCCCACCGCGACTACCCGTAATCGTGATGGCGTTCAGTACCGTTCCTTTATTGGTCTCGGCATCTACTTCGGTCGCGGTCTGCGCCAATGCCTGTGCGGCAACGCTGCCGGTCGCAACCAGAGCGGCAACCGAAATCCCGAGATATTTGTTATGCATGAATTTCTCCAAGGACATAAGCGACACGATTTCCGCCAACTATCCAGTATTTTATAAACAGGACTATTCTCGTCATGTTTAATTTATTAAAAGACAGATAGCTTGGAGATGAGCGAACCGGAAATGGATTGAAGCGAACCTTGAAGGGCTTTTGCATTGAATACGATGGGAAGCGTTAAACCGGTAAAATTTGGCAGCACGGCTTCAAGGGCGACAGATGGGCTAAAGCCGTGCCTCAAGATATTGCGAGACATGATGGGCATGCCATCTGTATTGCCGGCGCGGGGTGATCTGTCACAGGTACGCGGACTATTTTGGAACCATGCGTTACTGGTGCTGACCACGATTTATTTTCCGCTGGTCCGCACACGTCTGTCGGCACCCGGTTCTCGGGATGCGGGCATCGTAATTTTGCGCGCAATGAGTGGCCCGGTACACGTGGAGCAAGGACAGACCCGGCTCGATCTCGCAAAAGGCGAAGCCATTTTCATGCCATCGGATGTGCCGCTCTCGCTAATCCTTCCCGATGGTGGGCGTCTGGACTGCGCTTATCTGCCATCGGCAGCGATCTCCAAGATGAAAGCAGAAGTTTCAAATTTGTTTTGGCAACCACTTCCTATCACCTATTTACCTTTTCAATTGCTGGTAACCTATGCAGGTTATCTTTTGCAGCAAGACTATCAGACGGAAAGTGATGCCGAGATTATGGTCAATCACTTTTATGAATTGCTACCCATATTGGTAGCAAATTTGCAGGCACGGAATACAAAGCAGACCCTGACCGGACGAATGGGAGCTATAAAAGACCGGATTGACGCCCGGGTCGTAGATGCTGGCTTCTCGATAATGGAGCTAGCCCAGTCCGAGGGGATAACTCCCCGTGCTATCCAAAAGCTATTTAAAAGAGAGAACACGACATTCTCGCGTTATCTGCTTGAGCGCAGGCTTGATATGGCACGGTCTGCGATACTGCATGGGGATGTATCCGCCATAGCGAAGATTGCATATGGTTCAGGATTTGACGACCCAGCCTATTTCAGCAGAGTGTTTCGCAATTTTTACGGCGTCAGCCCGTCTGCCTTGAGGCGTCAAATCGCTCGCAGCATATCGGGGTGACGATTAAACGGTCGCAACCCCACCCTTGCGTTTGTTCAGAGACATGGCTGCGTTTGAGTTCAAACCAGCCATGTCTTCGTTCCGAGCGCATTCGCTACAATCGTTGCTGTACGAATGCGGACACTCCAGCTTGGACTCCATACTCGCTCGCATTTGCTTGTATGTATGTCCAGTCTGGAGTTAGCCCTTAGTAATGGACCGACAGTGAGTCGATCAGTGTAGCCTTGGGTGGGGCGAACTTTGTCAGATTTATTCCCTCAACGGCGGAACGATATTCTTCCACGCTAGGCGTACGGCCAAGGATCGCCGACAACACTACCAGAGGGGTGGAAGCGAGAAGCGATTCACCCTTCTTTTCAGCCGTATCTTCAACGACGCGGCCCTGGAAGAGGCGCGTAGAGGTCGCGAGAACCGTATCGCCCTTTTCGGCCTTTTCCTGGTTGCCCATGCAGAGGTTGCAGCCCGGACGCTCGAGATAGAGAATGTTCTCGTATTCGGTGCGGTTTGCCGTTTTCGGCTTCAGATCATCGAATTCAAAGCCCGAATACTTCTGCAGGATTTCCCAATCACCTTCGGCCTTCAGCTCGTCGATGATGTTGTAGGTCGGAGCAGCAACAACAAGCGGTGCCTTGAATTCGACCTTGCCCTGTTCCTTTTCGAGATTCTTGAGCATCTGGGCAACGATCTTGATGTCGCCCTTATGGACCATGCACGAACCAACGAAGCCGAGGTCCACCTTCTTGGTGCCGCCGTAGTAGGAAACCGGACGGATCGTATCGTGGGTATAGCGGCGCGAAACGTCGGCATTATTGACGTCCGGGTCAGCGATCATCGGTTCATTAATCAGGTCCAGATCGACGACGACCTCTGCAAAATACTTCGCATTATCGTCAGGCTTCAAGGCTGGCTTTTCGCCCGAACGGATTTCCGCAATGCGGGTATCCGCCTTATCGATCAGGCCCTGCAATGTGCGGGCAGCATTATCCATACCCTTGTCGATCATGATCTGGATACGCGACTTGGCGATTTCCAACGACTCGATCAACGTCTCATCCTCGGAGATACAGATCGACGCCTTGGCCTTCATTTCGGCCGTCCAGTCGGTGAAGGTGAAGGCCTGATCGGCAAGCAGTGTGCCGATATGCACTTCGATAATGCGGCCCTGGAAGACGTTGTCTCCATGCTGCTTGAGCATCTGCGCCTGCGTGGCATGAACCACATCGCGGAAATCCATATAGGGCTGCATCGTGCCCTTGAAGGTGACCTTGACCGACTGAGGAATCGGCATGGTCGCTTCGCCGGTGGCAAGCGCCAGCGCTACGGTGCCCGAGTCTGCGCCAAAGGCGACGCCCTTCGACATGCGGGTATGGCTGTCACCGCCGATAATAATCGCCCAGTCATCCACGGTGATGTCATTCAGCACCTTGTGGATGACGTCCGTCATCGAATGATAGACGCCCTTCGGGTCACGCGCGGTGATAACGCCGAAATTGTTCATGAAAGACATCAGCTTAGGGATGTTGACCTGAGCCTTCTTGTCCCAGACAGACGCCGTATGACAGCCCGACTGATAAGCGCCGTCCACAAGTGGCGAGATGGTCGTAGCCGCCATCGCCTCAAGCTCTTGCGCGGTCATCAGACCGGTCGTGTCTTGCGAACCAACGATGTTGACCGTCACGCGCACGTCGGAACCGGCGTGCAATACCTTGCCAGGCGTTACGCCAACGGCGTTGCGATTGAAGATCTTCTCGACAGCCGTCAGTCCCTGACCTTCAACCGAGAGTTCCTTGTTCGGAGCAAAAACCGGCGTTGCCTCGACACCAAGCGTCTGGGCCGCAAATGTCTGCAGCTTCTTGCCGAAGACGATAGCATAGGAGCTGCCCGCCTTCATGAATTCCATCTTCTGCGGCGTGAACGAGGAAGCGACATCGACCAGCTCGTTTCCAGCTTCGTCGCGCAGCTTCTTGTTCTTGGCGTCGATCTTCAGAACGGTACCGGTTTCAACCGAGAACTTCTGTTCCAGGATCGGGTTGCCGTCATTATTGAGGATCGGCTTGCCGTTTTCGTCGAGCTTCTTGACCCAGTTCTTAAGATTGATGCCGATGCCGCCGGTGACGTCGACGGTGGTCGCGAAGATCGGCGAAATGCCGTTGGTGCCCGCGACAACAGGAGCGAAGTTGACGAAAGGCACATAGGGGCTGGCCTGTTTGCCGGTCCACAGTGCCACGTTGTTCACACCGGACATGCGCGACGAGCCGACGCCCATCGTGCCTTTTTCGGCGATCATCATCACACGCTTGTCAGGATGCTGCTTCTGAAGCGCTACAATTTCCTGCTGCGCTTCAGGCGTGATCATGCACTGACCATGAAGCTGACGGTCGGAGCGCGAATGTGCCTGGTTGCCCGGAGAAAGAAGGTCGGTCGAGATATCGCCTTCTGCGGCGATGAAAGTCACGACCTTGATTTCGTCTTCAACGTCCGGAAGCTTCGTGAAAAACTCTGCCTTGGCATAGCTTTCGAGAACGTCCTTGGCGACGGCATTGCCAGCCTTATAGGCATCGCGCAGGCGGAACATGTCAGCATCGTACAGGAAGACCTGGGTCTTCAAAATCTCGCCGGCCTTCACGGCAATCGCGGCATTGTCGCCAAGCGTGATGTCGAGCAGCACTTCGACCGAAGGCCCGCCCTTCATGTGCGACAGAAGCTCGAGGGCAAATTCGGGTGTGATTTCAGGAACGGCGGTTTCACCGAGCACGATTTTCTTCAGAAACGCAGCCTTGGCGCCAGCAGCGCTCGTCGTGCCCGGCAGCGTGTTGTAGATGAAGAAATGCAGGGCATCTTTCCGATATTCGCTGCCAGCGTCCTCAATCAGCGCGATGATTTCACTGGTTAGCCTGCCATCGTCAATCGGCTTGGGAGCAAGCCCTTGATTTTTTCTGCTTTCGATTTCAGCCAAGTAATCCAGATAAAGATTCATCGCAATTCCAACATCATGAGGCTTGAGGTGCCGAAATGCACCGCTACTGAACGATATTTCTAATCGACCGGGGTTTGAGTACGCCAACACGGGCCGCATGACAAGATACTGAATTTCAATAAAACTAGTGTTTATTAGTCAAGTTTTATCGACTAAAACGAGATCAGACGTTCTCTATTGGACTGGATTCATGGAAACCGAAGAATTCACCCCACTTGGCTTTTCTGATCTGACCAGTGACGAAGCATTTATTGTATCCGCTTTTAGATACTGGCAATCTTCCGGCTCGACGTCGACGGAAGCAGAAAGTAACTTGGCCGACATGCTGAAATATGATCGGCTGCACAACGGTCTCTTTTTGTTGTTCGACCTATTCAGAATGCTTCCAGACCAATATAGCCGACACCAGACGACCGACAGCGCCCTTTTGACATCGGTTGAGGAGGACTTGCTGGAGGAAATCGGTTCCTTTAACGCCAAGTCGAAGCGATGCGTCCAAGCGTTTCAGCAAGTCATGGAACAAGCAGGTACAACTGTTCGGCCCCCGTCGGAGATTCCACGTTCCGGTTACGACCAGCTTGTAGAGATTATTGATCGAAAAGCGGCGAAGGTATTCGACGCACTTTACCCAGGCTATCTTGCGAACTGAATGCAAAAACAGGAGCGCCCCCGCCCCCGACAAGGACGATATACGGCCTCAATTCTTCGTGATTCAGCGCCCACGCTGAACTGATATTCAGTCATCGGGCAAATTTCAGCTTGGCCGCGGACCCGTATAGCGGGATTGCGGTCTGATAAGCCTTCCTGTGCGTTCCTGCTCCAGTACATGCGCAGTCCATCCCGCCATACGACCGGCAGCGAACACATTGGTAAAACTGTCGCGCGGGAAACCAACCGTTTCGAGCACCAGTGCAGTATAAAACTCCACATTGGTTTGCAAAGGACGAAGCGGCTTTTTCTCCTTCAGAAGAGCCAATGCGGCCTCCTCCACTTTGCTCGCGAAAGAAATGCGCGCGGAGCCATCGTTCAGGATAGACAGAGCCCCCTTCAAGACGTCGGCTCGCGGGTCACGAACCCGGTAAATGTGGTGGCCGAAGCCCATCAGGCGCTCCCCGCGAGCCAGCGCATCCTGCAACCACGGCTCGATATTTGCATCGGTTCCAATCGCATCCAGCATATCAAGCACCGGGCCCGGTGCTCCGCCATGGAGCGGTCCCTTCAAAGCGCAGAGCGCACCGACAACTGACGAAAATAGCCCGGCTTCCGTCGAGGCAACCACACGGGCAGTGAAAGTGGAGGCATTGAGCCCGTGATCGGCAACCGTAGTCATGTAAGTATCGAGCGCCCGTACCTTCTCCGGCGAAGGCCGCACACCGGAGAGCATCCGCAGGAAATCTGCCGAATGGGCGAGTGAGCCATCAGGCGCAATCGGCGCAAGTCCCTGTTTGTTGCGAATGATTGCTGTGGCAAAGACCGGGACGGCTGCAACAGCAATAATGTGATGTGGTCTTTTTTCATCATCCGGCAGTGACGATAGGAGAAGGCGAAGTGCCTCCACGGCAGAGAGGTGCGAAAGAGCTGGAAGCAAAGGCTGCATCAGTTCAAAGACGCGTTGCCGCGCTATTCCCAGTTGGTCGCGAATGTCCCGTGCAGTGACGATTGGCGAGGTTTGCTCCTTCCAAAGCAATTCCAACACCTGCTCGAAGGACCAGTCAGCCAGTTCCGCCAGGTGATGGCCTCGGATGACCAGTTCGCCTGCCTGTCCGTCCACATGGCTCAGCATGGTTTCCGCCGCGACAACATCATCAAGGCCTGGAGCCGAAGTCTGGCGAACAATAGCAGGGGTTGCGGACATGTCATTCTCCTCGTTTCAACGCGAATACAGTTGAGGATGCCGCCGTGTATATATATGGTCAATCTTGATTCATATAATCAATACGAGATCAGAATGCAGTATCCCGACAAGTTCATGACTGCTGATCGTGCTTCAGCCGAGCTTGGTATCAGCCGAGCAACACTTTATGCCTATGTGAGCCGCGGGCTGATCCGCACAAGCAGTGCTTCGGATGACCCTCGCCGCAAACTCTACAGCGCACATGACATTGAGCTGCTGAAGAAAAGGAAGGCCGTTGGACGGCGTCCGGGACGGGTAGCTGCCAACGCGCTTGATTGGGGACTGCCTGTTCTGGAGTCGGCCATTACCGAAATCGCGGAAGGCGCCTTGCGCTATCGCGGTCATAGCGCTCTTGATCTGTCCCAAAAAGCGACCTTGGAAGAGGTGGCGTGTTTGCTATGGAATTGCAGCGAAGCGGATCCATTTACCGATCCGAAGGCTTCTCCTCCGTCATGGCCACAGTCGGTTTTAGACCTCGCCAGAAATCTGCCGCTGACAGAACGATGTCAGACACTTCTTCCCCTTGTGGAAGCCGGTCGCCTTACCGCATGGCGGCGCGACAACCGGCGTCTATGGTCTGGCGCTGCGGTCATATTGCGGGCTGTCGCCGGAGCCTGCACCTCAAGCCAGCCGAATACCCAGCCGGCTCACCTGTTTCTCGCCAATGCCTGGCAAACGGATGCTCTGGGTGCTGATCTGATCCGTCGCGCACTGGTTCTACAAGCAGATCACGAGCTTAATGCATCGGCATTTGCCGTGCGGGTTGTTGCTTCAACGGGCGCTTCTCTGGGGGCATGCCTGAATGCAGGGCTTTCTGCGCTGAGTGGTCCCTTGCATGGTGGTATGACCAGCCTTGTTGAGCTGCTATTCGATGAATTGGATCAGAATAGCGACATAGAACGGGTAATCGAAGAACGTTTGCGTCGGGGTGAAACCATTCCCGGCTTTCATCATCCGCTCTATCCGGATGGTGATCCACGCGCAACAGGCCTGCTCCCCCATCTTCCGCCGAATGCACGGCGTGACGAACTTCTGCAAGTAATGAATGACACCGCCGGGCAATTGCCCACCTGTGATGTGGCACTGGTGAGCCTACGGCGAAGTCTCAATTTGCCTCGCGGCTCCGCATTGGCAATTTTTGCCATTGCTCGCACTGTTGGCTGGATAGCTCATGCCCTGGAACAGAAGCTGGACGACAAACTCATCAGGCCCCGCGCGCGCTATGTCGGACAATAAAGGCGGAGAAGATTAGACCAGCATCCGTCCCAGTTCCGGGAGCAAGCATTCCACCTCTATGCCCAGTGTCAACTGTTCAGCAAACACACTGGTTGCTAACAATCATTTTGTTTCAGCACCATCGTCCATCAAAGTTTTAGTGTGCCAGCAAGCTATCGGCAAATCGGGTGGCTATGCGACGTCTATACTGTGCGGGCGTGCAACCAAGCACGCGTCGGAAGACTGTACAGAAAGCCGCCTCTGACAAATACCCGACGGAGAACCCAATGTTTCTTACATTGGTCTCCGTGGATTGGAGTAAATCCGCAGCAAGCTGCATTCGCCAGCTCGTAAGATAATCAAGCGGAGTTTGACCGACCACTTCGCGAAAGCGTACGGCAAAAGTCGTTCTGGACATGTTGGCAATCCCGGCAAGCTCTGCAACCGTCCAACGGCTTGCAGGCTCGGCATGCATGGCAGCAATCGCACGGTAGAGCCGTTTATCGGCGAGCGCTCCCAGCCAACCGTTATGTTCATCTGAAGAATCCAGCCAGAGCCGCAATACTTGCAAGAGCATGATATGGGCCAGGTGCTCGGTCATCAGCGCACTGCCAGGCGAGTTCTGGGCCAATTCCAACACGAGCTGTTCAAGTGACCATCTAAGTACATCGGCCGGTCTGGACGACCCGCGAATGTGGATTACCGCCGGCAAAGATGCAAATAGCTGATCAAAGCGCTCTTTCTCAAAAGTGAAGCGTCCGCCGATCAGAGAAAAATCACCGCCACCATTATATGTGGCCACCCCATTTTCAGCACCGTCATAAATCGACGCCGCCTCAATCGCTGGCAGTCCGAGCTTGTTTGTCGCAACAACGGGATAGCCGCGTGTAAGCAGCACACAATCTCCGGCCTCAATCCAACGTGGCTCCACCTCACCCTCGACAGTAAGCCAGCAGCAGCCTTTCATTGCCGCGTTAAATTTTATGCCTTCATGGGCGGGAAAACTGATTGCCCAGTCTCCACCCGCCTCAAGGCCCACGCTCAGCGTGCCTTTGGGCTTCAGTAAAGAAAGCGCATTGGAGAGAGGGTCCATACCTGAAATCCGAACGATCTAGTAACAAACCAGTACTTCTTAACATGGATTGTTCATACCGCACCTCTTATTTTTGTACCAGCCATTCAGGGCAAGCAACATCTATTGGAGAGCAAACATGACGGATCACCAAAAACCGCTTCATTCCGGCTTCAACGCAGACAGTTCAACAATGGATGTCATTTCTGGCGTTGACCTCTCGGGCAAGCGTGCAATCGTGACCGGAGGACACTCGGGTCTTGGCCTCGAAACAACCATAGCCCTATCGAAAGCTGGCGCGGCTGTGACCGTTGCATCCCGCAACGTCAAGGAAGCACGCACTGCGACCAGTAACATTCCGAAAGTCACGGTTGAACAACTCGATCTGTCGGACTTGCAGAGCGTCCAGGCCTTTGCTGAAAAAGTCCTCAAGGACAGCGAGCATATCGATATTCTCATCAACAATGCTGGCGTCATGGCTGCGCCCGAGACACGGGTTGGACAGAACTGGGAAATGCAGTTCGCAACCAACCACCTTGGCCATTTTGCGCTGGCAAACCACCTGTGGCCGGTCTTATCCGGCGGTGCACGCGTCATTCGGTCTCTTCAGCCGGGCATCACTTCTCGCCGATCCGATGGTATGACCTTAATTTCACAGATGGTTATGATAAATGGATTGCGTATGGTCAGTCCAAGACGGCCAATGCACTTTTTGCTTTGGAGCTAGATAATCTTGGACGCGAAGAAGGCGTTCGAGCCTTTTCGCTGCATCCCGGAAATATTGTTACCCCACTGCAACGACATCTGACGATGGAAGAAATGCTCGCAGCTGGCTGGATCGATGCCGATGGAAATCCACTTATTCCACTCAAGTCACCCGAACAAGGTGCCGCGACGGCTGTCTGGGCAGCAACAACACCGCAACTTGACGGTCTTGGTGGCCTTTATTGTGAAGATTGTGACGTGGCCATTCGCGCCAATGATACGACGCCACCTTTGGTAGGCGTGAAAGCCTATGCGACCGACACGGACGAGGCGAAACGTCTTTGGAGAGTCTCAGCCGAGCACACAGGTGTTGACGCTTTTGCAAAGGGCTAGCGCAGTTTGTGTCAGCTTACGCGCTGAACACAAACAAGAACCCTAAACATAAGATCATTGCGGCACGTGGTAGAGCGGCGCGATGGATCGGCACCAGACCTATCCCTGAACCAGAAGCCAAACAAGCTTCGATAGCGCACGTGTGCCTGCATTTCATTCTAGCCGCCCAAAACAGTCACCCCGACGCGAAACCCGAAACCGGAAACACAGATGAAAGAAAGAAACATTGCGATATCCAGTATGTTCTTCATGCTGGGACTATGCTTTGGCAGCTGGAGTTCTCGTATTGCATCGGTCAGAGACGCGCTTTCGATGTCGGATAGTATGCTTGGAAGCGTGCTCTTCGCATTGACGATAGGCTTGTTGATCTCGCTGCCGGTATCAGGATGGGCTATTGCAAGGATTGGGAGCAGGCTTGTCGGCGTAGCGACGATCATTATGATCGCTGTCCTGCTTTCGGCTAGGCCGTGCACTCATAAATAGGCTAGCTATTTGAATGGATTAGTTATTGAAAGGCCTCGGATTTGGAGGTCTTTGATGTCACGTCGCCGCTA
>NZ_JACGXB010000019.1:0-94836 GCF_014138065.1 Ochrobactrum sp. P6BSIII
CACGCGTTACGACAAGAACCCGGACAATTTCCTCGCTGCTGTCAAACTGATCGCTGTCCGCATCTGGTGCATCAGTTTATGAGTCTACGCCCTAGAAAACTTGCGGAGCCGTATCCTCTTGTCTATCACACGGCATCAAAGAACATGTCGTTTGGAAGCCGATGGCCACGCAGGACAAAGCAATCATCAGGACGGTTGGCGTTTCCGTCAGTTTTGACGGCGCGACGGCTCTGAATTCGGTCGATGCCTCGGTTCAGACCGGACGCATAACCGTCATTTGCGGCGCCAATGGTTCGGGCAAAAGTACGCTCTTGCGCAGCATGGCGCGCCTTCAGACGCCAACGAGCGGACAGGTTCTGTTCGACGGGGAAGACATCAACCGTCTGAAACGTATTGATCTCGCCCGCAAGATCGCCGTGCTGGGGCAAATGCCGGAAGTCCCCGCTGGCCTGACCGTAGAAGAGCTGGTCGAAAACGGGCGTCATCCGCATCGCGGCCTGTTTTCCCGTCTCGGCGAGCACGACCGCCAGGCTATAGAACGCGCCATCACGCAAACGGGCCTGCATGCCCTGCGTCATCGTCAGGTGGCTTCTCTCTCCGGCGGCGAACGCCAGCGCGCCTGGGTGGCGTTGGCTCTCGCACAGGAACCGTCAGTCCTGTTTCTCGATGAGCCTACAAATTTTCTCGACATTCGCCATCAGGCTGAACTGCTGACGCTGCTCAAGCAACTAAACCGCGACCATGGCCTGACCATTGTTGCCGTTCTGCACGATCTCAATCAGGTGCTGGAACTGGCCGATGATGTTATTCTGATGCGCAAAGGCCACTTGATGGCCTCCGGTAGTCCCGAAAGCGTTTTCACAACAGAGCGTCTTAGGGAAGCCTTCGACTTCGACATCGAGGTGACAGTGCATCCGGTTTTGCCGATCCCGTTCTGCATGCCCCGCTGGGTCAATGATCCAACGGTTCAGCCATCCGCCGAACATGCGCGGAACGCGGAATGACTGCGCAGCCTCTGGCATCGAACCAGACAAAAACGGCGACCTTCACTGTAGGCATTGTTGTTCTGGCAATCCTGCTGTTGATCGCGCTGACAGCGTTCGAGCTTGTCATCAGTAGTGGCAATGTCACTTTACAGGATGTCTTGCAGTCACCATCGCGCCCGCAATCCCTGGCGCAGATCATCATCGAGACCATTCGCCTGCCCCGCGCAGTTGCAGCCATATTGGTCGGCGCAGCCCTTGCCGCCGCAGGCACGGTAATGCAAACCATTTTGCGCAATCCACTTGCCGCACCGGACATTCTGGCGGTCACCAGCGGCGCGCAATTGGCATTGGTTATTTCCAGCCTGCTGCTTCCCTTTGCCTTTCCGGGCTTTCTCGCCACCATCATCGGCGGTGCGCTTGGTGGAACATTATGCCTGCTGGTCGGCGGCGGATTACGCGCACAACCGGTTCGGCTTGCACTGGCGGGTGTAGCGGTCTCACTGTCCTTTTCCGCGCTCTCCTCCGCCATCATCCTGATTGCGGATGATCGCGCATCCGGCATCATCCTTTGGTCGTCAGGCATGTTGGAACAAACCGGCTGGAGCAAGGTTGGACCGCTCGCGCCCTTTATCGTCGCCGCAATTCTGCTGCTCGTTACCCTCGCCCGCCAGTTCGATGTTATGGCGCTCGGCAGCGATATGGCGGCAAGCCTCGGGCTGGGCAAAGCGACGGCACTGATCGGCCTTCTTGCAACAATCGTACTATCGGGTGCTGCCGTCACCATCGCCGGGCCCATCGGCTTCATTGGTCTGGCAGTGCCCAATTTGCTGCGCGCCACTGGCATGGTTCGACACAATGTGCTTTTGCCTGCCGCTTGCCTGTGGGGAGCCGTTGCGCTGCTTTCAGCCGACATTGCAGCACAATGGCTGAGCAGCGCGGGCTCAATCATCCCGACAGGTATTCTGGCTGCCTGCTTTGCAGCACCGGCGCTGATCTTCGTATTGCGCCGCATGAAGACTGAAGCAACGGCCAGCCCCGCACAGATTCTGGGTAAAACCATATTCAAGCGGCCGACCGCGCTTTATGCGAGCCTCGGCGCACTTCTTGTCGCAGCTCTTCTGGTCGGGCTTCTCTTCGGCGATGGAATTGCCGGACGCGACATCGACTGGCAGGCGGTCGACGCGCTACGCGCGCCGCGCGTGTTCGTGGCCATGGGCGCAGGCGCTTTGCTCGCAGTGGCGGGATTATTGTTGCAGGCCGTGACCCGCAATCCACTATCCGGTCCGGAGACATTGGGCCTTGCACAAGGCGCAGCGCTTGCAAGCCTCGTCGCACTGCTCGGCGGTATCATTCCCGGAAGCGCACTCTTTGCCCTTTTCTCGGCAGGCGGTGCTTGCCTTGTGGTTGTGCTGTTGAGCCTACTCGGCAAAAACCTGTCGCCCACACGCACAGCACTGACCGGACTTGCCGTCGCGGCCAGCCTTTCAGCATTGAGCACAATTGTGGTGATTGAAGCAAAGCTCCAGATTGCCGAAGCACTTGCCTGGCTCGCCGGCTCCACACATGGGCGCAACTGGCAGGATGTGACAGCACTTGCCCCCTGGCTTATGCTCATCGCCGTTTCAATGGCATTCGCCAAACGCCTCGACATTCTGACGCTCGGTCGCGATGCGGCTGAATCGCTCGGCGTCAACACTGCAATCACCCGTTTGTGGATGCTGGTGCTTGCCGCCCTTTCCGTGGCGGGGGCGGTGTCCGCTGTTGGAGCGATTGGCTTCGTGGGGTTGATTGCGCCGCATGCAGCGCGCCTTTGTTGCGGCGCGCGCTACAGGCATTTGCTGCCAGTGACGGCGCTGATCGGCGCAGTGCTAACAGTTCTGGCCGATATGCTGGGCCGGGCAATCTTCGCACCGCAGGAAATTCCGGCAGGCATCGTAACCGCGTTTATCGGTACACCGCTCTTCATCATGCTCATGCGCAAACAATCGCGCTAATTGCCAATCCGGTCATAAAAAGCGCCCGAGTTCAAAGAAGAACCCGGGCGCTGATCATTGAGTGAGGACGGCGTTCACCGTCCTAATTCTATGCTCGAATTACCGAGCAGCCATCACACCAGCGATAAGACCGGTCGCCGCAGTAATCAGAAGATACTGATTGTCGACCTTGACCCAATGCTGGCCCTTGCCCGGAGCACGAAGTCCATAGCGCTTGTAGTCGGTGACTTGGCTATGACGCGAATTGTTGAAGCGCTGCCCCTTAGACCAGCCCTTGGCGGACTGCTTCTTAGCCTGAACCTGATGAACCGCTGGCTTGCGCTGAGGCTGGTTATCACGAGCCTGCGCCAAAGGCGCACCAATGAACGACAGAGCAACGGCTGCGAGTAGGATCTTCTTGAACATGATATTCTCCTTTCGTGATGAACTCACGCTACCCAACCCGCGATGAAAAATAAATGAATGGAAACAATAATAATCATTAAATAAAATCAATGTTCTCATTCAAGAAATAATCCGAATTATAATCTTAAAATTTCAAAATCGATATATGATATTTTAGTATATAAAATATATAAATAGAAATACTTTGTATTTCTGTGCAATCAACTATCATTTTGAACTTATAATACGGGAATAAAATTCAGATCGTCATTCAGACAACTGCCATTGAAACCAAAACTGGCTTTGAGCGCGTAACAGAAACAAACAAGTGGAAACAATGGCGGAGGGGGTGGGATTCGAACCCACGGTACAGTCTCCTGCACGCCGGTTTTCAAGACCGGTGCCTTAAACCGCTCGGCCACCCCTCCAAGTGATTGTTATGATTTCTTTTCCTTGAGACGGGAAAAGCCGCAAATCAGTGATTTGCCAACCAGTCACTTAATGGCTGACTTCTTAGCAGCTTTTATCGCCGCGTCAACTTGCTCGAAGCCGTTCTGTACGATCTCTCAGGTGGATAGCGTCACGCCCAAATAACAAAAAAGGCCGGGGCGAAAACGCACCGACCTTCCTGATCCATCGCTTTCCTACCAGTGCCAGTACATCCGTGGTCAAAAGCATCAAACGATGGCGGCTATAGCGAGCAACAGACGCGTCCAGCGCTCTTAAGCTATGCCGATGACAGCGATATAGGTGGCCAATGTGTTCAAAACAAGTCCACAGCGCAAAAAATAATACCCATGACAGCGCTGATCACCATCACGGTCTTGCCCGCGCGACATAGTAACGGTGCAATCCCAGATAGGCCACGATGATAAGAGCACCAATCCCATAGGCCAGGACATCAAGCCAATCAGGTGTTGCGCCAAGAATTATTCGCAACGCGCGATTTGCAATCTGAACATCGTTGACCTTGGCCAGATATTGCCCAAACTCCACAAAAGCGCCGACGAAAAATGCGGCAGCCGCCAATATGAACCGGTTGCCGTCAATACCAGTGCGGAGAACCGCATAGACGAAAATGACAGCGACCACATCCCCGGCGAAGCTTCTTATCCAGCCTAATTCAGCGCCAAACATTGCCAGTGCCGACAAGGATACGAAAATAATAATCGCCACTATGAACGAAATAAAAGAAAACCGGAAACGCAATTCCTAATCCTATCGACCTTCTATGACGATTTCACCAAATCAAATTGATGATATTCGCTCTCATTAATTTCCATATATTTCTATAGTTCTTGCATCAATCCGAATTTCCCGATCATATTATATTCTGTTATTTCATCATCTCAGAAACATTCTGTTACAATACGGTCCAAAACTGGCCTTTCTATTGCTCTATCCAATCCTCGCTAAGACTAACGAGGATATTAGATATGAAGCAGTTCATTGCAGCAGCCATCGCCGTCTCCTTTCTTGCAACACCGGCAGCCTTTGCCGCGCAGGGCGTCCTGCCCCTGAAGCAAGAACAAAAAGGAAAGGACCAGAAGTCCGCAGCGACCAAGAAGGCCGATCCCAAGGCCCAGGACAAAGGCGCTGACAAAAAGAACGTTCCGCACAAATAATCGAGCGTACAGGGCGAGCGCAATCGGGATTCATGAGGATTGTCGCAGCCCTGCATGTTTTCCGGTCTTCACCGGAGAGCTTCGCGCCGGGTGCGTTCAATAAAACACCGGCCGGCGACAGATCGCCGGCTGACAGCAATTTCGCGCCCCTCATCGCTACGACTGATTAAGACTTCGCTCAAATCAGCGCAAAACCCTCCCCGCAGCAATCAGAAATGCGTGACATCTGCATTTTCTCTGCTTTCAGCCAATTCCATCAAAATTATAACTGTTCTAGGGTTGCCCTCATCGTTAATGAGACGTAAACTTGAGTTAAGTTGTCACCATAAAGGCAAGCCATGAGTCTGGAATCGGTAAAGGCATTTTTCGCTGACAAGGCGCCGGAAGTCGAAATCATCGAATTGCCAACCAGCACTGCCACTGTAGCTCTGGCTGCAGAAGCGCATGGTGTGGAACCGGGCCAGATCGCCAAGACGCTTTCCTTCTCGACCAAGGACCAGACCATTCTTATTGTCACACGCGGCGATGCGCGCATCGACAATCGCAAATTCAAGGATCGTTTCGGCACCAAGCCGCGTATGCTGGATGCTGAGACCGTGCTCGCCGAGACCAGCCACCCGGTGGGTGGCGTTTGCCCCTTTGGCTTGCCAAGCGCGCTTCCAGTCTATTGTGACGTCTCGCTGAAGGCTTACGAGGAAGTGGTTCCGGCGGCGGGGGCAACCAACAGCGCGGTTCGTATCGCACCAGACAGGATGGCAACATTGGTCACCGCCGAATGGATCGACGTTTGCCAGTGAAACTCAAACCGGGCACGGGAGGGCTCGCTATGCGAAAAAATTCGACTCGTTTTTTCCACTTTAAATATGGGAAAAGACTTTCTATATATTAAGAACGATTCTAAACTGGATCATCAAGGAAATCCGGCTTCCATACATATGCCATAAGCGGAGAGCGTTATCGACGCAGGTGATGTGGAACTGAAACCGGAATTTCAGTCCAGATTTTGGAACCGGAATATAAGAGCGAGGGCATTTTCCGACCTGACTTGGTCGGGTTTGAAAATGCTCTGGGACGTGCTGAAAGGAACTCTCATGCGCCTTACTCGCCAGACGAATTATGCCGTTCGGATACTCATGTATTGTGCCGCGAATGAAGGCAAGCTGAGCCGCATTCCGGAAATCGCTCGCGCTTATAGCGTTTCGGAGCTGTTTCTTTTCAAGATTCTACAGCCACTCGTGGAAAATGGGCTGGTTGAAACTGTACGTGGCCGCAATGGCGGTGTGCGTCTTGGCCGTGCAGCCAACGACATCAGCCTGTTCGATGTCGTGCGCGTCACCGAAGAAAACTTCGCCATGGCGGAATGCTTCGAGAACGATGCGACCGAGTGCCCACTGGTTGATAGCTGCGCCCTGAACTCGGCTCTGCGTGAAGCGCTGAACGCCTTCTTCGGCGTGTTGATGAAATACAGCATTTCAGACCTCGTAAAGGCCCGTCCGAATGTGCGCGCCCTGCTCGGTCTTGAAGAGATGGAAGAACAGCGTGTCGCGAGCTAAGCTCATAAGATAGCGCAAATCAAAAGGTCCGGTGAAAACCGGACCTTTTTTAATGTGCCTGCCTTTATTCGGCGGCGGCTCGATAGGCCGATTGTGGCAACACGAACGGCACGCCCCGCGCAGGCGGCACCCCTACCCGCAGCGCGCATTCATAAACACGCTCCAGCCGCTCGTCGGTCAGCGCCTCTTGCGGCGTGCCGATTGTATCAAGCTTGCCCTGACATATGACCGCGATCCGGTCGGCAAACATCGCCGTGAGATTGAGATCATGCAGAATGGCGATCACGCCGCCGCCTTCAGCGGCAAAATCCCGCGCAATTTCCATCACGACGATCTGGTGCCGGATATCGAGGCTTGAAATCGGCTCATCCAGAAAAAGATACCGTGCGGAGCCGTCAACAACCGGCATCCAGACCTGACACAACACGCGGGCAAGCTGCACCCGTTGCTGTTCGCCGCCGGAAAGCTCCTGATAGAGCCTGCCGCCAAAGCCGCCAAGATCTACCCGCTGCAAGGCGAGATCTGGCAAGCCGGTCTCAAGATCACGCGACAAGCCGCTGTAACCGCCGGTCAAACCAATGCCGACGATCTCACGCACCGTGAAAGGAAAGGACAAGGCGCTGGCCTGCGGCAGCACCGCACGGCGGGCCGCCATTTCCCACGGCTTGAAATTCGCAAAGGGCCGACCGTCCAGCAGCGCTTCACCCGTGAACGGCGCATCACCCGACAGTGCGCGCAAGAGTGTCGTCTTGCCCGATCCGTTCGGGCCGACAATTGCCGTGATTTCACCGGCGCGCGCCGTGAAATCGATATTCTCAATGATCGACTTGCCTGAAAGACGAACGCTGAGTGACTTGGTTTCAATCATGGCAACCTCACAGATCAAGAAGGCCGCGCTGACGCAGCAATATCCAGAGGAAGAACGGTGCACCGCACATGGCGGTTATGATACCGATGGGCAGTTCCGCCGGTGCAACGATGGTGCGGCTGACCGCATCGGCAAGCAGAAGCAGGATAGCGCCCAGCAGCGCCGACGCGGGCAGAAGATAGCGGTGATCCGGGCCGATGCTGAGACGCAGCATATGCGGCACCACGATTCCGATAAACCCGATGCCACCGGCTACCGCAACTGTCGCGCCGGTGGCCGCAGCAACGGTGACGATGGCGACATTCTTGATGCGCTGCACCTGAATGCCGAGATGTCCAGCAGCAGCTTCACCCAGTGCAAGCGCGTTAAGACCTCGCGCCAGCATTGGCGCAGCAATCAGCACCACGGCGATAATCGGCCCGGCAGCACCAATCTTGCTCCAGGTCGCGCCTGCAAGCGAACCAAGCCCCCAGAAAGTCAAATCCCGCAACTGGCGGTCATCAGCCATGTAGACCAGAACGCCGGTTGCAGCACCCGCCAATGCGCCAAGCGCAATGCCCGCCAAAAGCATGGTGGCAACCGATGTGCGCCCGCGCCGCGTCGCAACCCGGTATAGCAACAAGGTTGTGGCAAGCCCGCCGAAGAAGGCCGCCAATGGCAGTGCGTAGATGCCCAGAACCGCGATAACCGGCGCCAGAACGCTGCCGCCGAGCACGATCATCGATACAGCGCCGAGACTGGCGCCCGACGCTACACCCACCAGACCGGGATCAGCCAGCGGATTGCGGAACAACCCCTGCATAACGGCACCGGACACGGCAAGTCCCGCACCGATCAACATGCCGAGGATGATACGCGGCAGGCGGATTTCCATGATGATCAGATGATCACGCTGAAAGGTCTCCGCGCCCTCACCGCTCACAAATCCACGCAGCAGTGTAAGAATGGACGCATCCGAAGCACCAGCCGTAAGGCTGAACACGGCTGTAAGACACAGCGCAACGCCGAGCACGACCAGCACGATGCGCGCGCGCTGCGTGCGATCCCCGGCCTTCTCTTTTGCACCAGTGTTTTTCCGACTGTCTCCGGCTCGATGACGCATGGTGAAGGGCTCTCCGCCTGCCACACGACCTTGGCTGGTCATTTGCTTATTCCTCATGTCGGATGCCTGATCCGATTATTGTCCTGCTGGCGTGTCGTAGAGTTTCGCCGACAGTTCACGAATGGCAGCGCCGGTACGCGGGCCGAAGCCCAGCAGATAAAGCGCATCCATGGCGACGACATTTTTGGCGCGCCCGGCAGGTGTGCTGGCAATCGCTGGATTCTTCAGAAGGTCAGCCGGGCCGACACCATCGCCGCCGGTGTTCATCATCAAGATCATATCCGGTGCAGCCTTGCCGATGGCTTCGTCGGTCAGCTGCTTGTAACCCGGATATTCGGTAATGACGTTCACACCACCTGCAAGCTTGATCATGCCGTCAGCCGCCGTACCGGTTCCTGATGCCATCAGGCGTCCGCCAGCACCGTTCAAGACGAACAGCACGCGCTTGCGCTGCTCGTGAGCAGCAGCAGCTTTTTCGGCAGCCTGAAGATCACCCGCGACACTATCCGCCAACGCCTTGGCTTTGTCTTCAAGACCGAGCGCCTTGCCGACAGCTTCGATCTTCGCAATGACGCTCTCGCCGGTATAGTTTTCCGGCACGATAACCATCGGCACCGAGGCTTTCTTCAAAACCTCCAGCGTGTCCTGCGGCCCGCTGCCCTGAATGAGCAGAATGCCCGTTGGATTGACCGACAGCACCCCCTCCGGTGCAAGCTGGCGCATATAACCGACATCCGGCAGGGCTTCGGCAGCCGCCGGATAGGTGCTGGTCTGGTCGCGCGCGACAAGCATCTTTTCCGCGCCAAGCGCGTAGACGATCTCCGTCAGCGGTCCGCCGACAGAGACAATGCGTGATGTATCGGCAAACCGTTCGACGGTATCCGCACCGGCAATGCCGGTACCGATTGACCAAGCCATAGCGGCGACAGCGGCAACGCGCGTAAAACGTGCTGAAATGACAGACATGATACGCGTCCTATGCAGCGGTCGACCGGGGAAGACGCGGTAGATTTTCGGCAATCATGCGCCAGTCGGCCAGTTCCACCTCGCCTTCATGACGCTCGCCGAAGAACTGAATAATCAGTTCGCCATTGGCATCATAAGCTTCCAGCGAGGTCACGTGACCGTCCTTGGTCGGCTTACGCACGACCCACGCATCGGCGATATGATCGATACGAAGATGCATGTGGAATGTCGGATCGAGAACATTGAGCCAAGGGCCCATCATCTTGATTTCATGGATCGGCCCGGTGTGGATCTGGATGCAACCGCGATTACCGACAAAGCACATAATCGGCAACTGCTGCTGAACAGCATGATTCATCATGGCTTCCACGGATGAAAGATCAACGCGCCACGCGAAATCCTGTCCGGCAAGATGCACAGCCTGATGGCGATCCACGCCAAAATCCTTCAACAGCCCCATGAACTGGTGCACATCAGTCAAAGCGCTCCAGCGTTCGCGGAAGGCATCGGTATCGACAAGCGCAACATTGGCCTTTGCACCTTTCGGCGCAATCGCAGTCGTTTCGATAGAACCCGACTGATCATCGAGCAGAAGTTCGGTGACGAGCGCCTCATAGGCATCAACATCGGATGCCGGACGCAGATGAATCTTGTGCACCGCTTCACCGGACGCATCGAAGAACTGAAGGCTGCGACGCACTTCTTCACCGTCCTTCTTACGAACGGCAAAACCATGCACCCAATGCTTTGGGAAAATACGCAGGTCGATCTGCTTTCCAAGCACGATTGACGCATGCGGGCCCCAAACGGCTTTTTCAAATGGTCCGATCTTTTCATGCACGACGCTTTCATTGCGCGTCAGCGCCATAACTTCGCCGAGGCTCGAAGCGCGCTTGAGCAAGGTCTCGACATCTGCGCGAATGCGGCGGGCCGAGATGGCGGCGTCATCGTTGAGACCACAATGGGCAGCAACGAAATCGGCTTCAGAAATACCGAGGCTTTGTGCGAAATCGCGTTCGCGCGCCTTCGGGTTGTCCGCCCGTGCCTGGAGAATCTGCTCTGGGGAGGGCTTGGAATGTTGCGTCATGAGAGTCGTGCCTACTTGTTCAAAATGAGCTTGCCTTGGCGGGTAATCTTGAGGCGATAGAGCGATCCGCCGTGCTCTATCCCTACCTCGCGGGAGCCGTCGAAAAGTTCGCGGCTACCATAAGTCTTGATCTGCGCTTCCTTGAGGGTCGCGCGAATCGTCGGCGCGGCGCGTTCACCGGTGTTATCGATCGCCGGACCGTCGATCATGCGGTTGGCAGAACGGTCGGCGGCGTGCCCGCGGGGCAAACGCACTTGCATGTCTATATGAATACGCCTGTTCATTTTCCTGCCTGCCTTTGACTTAAAAGCTTCGCTGGGAAGCCACGTTTTTCACAAAACGATATCCGTCTGTTAGTGACGAAATTGATTTGTTGACATCGTTAGTCATGTTTACTAATCACTGCATTACTGGATTAATCGAGTCAAGTTTAAATCTCGCCCTTCCAGCGCAAGCCACGAAGAATTCGTCTTCGCCAGCCAGCAGAGCAGCCTCCATATTGGAAGCATTCTAAACAATTGAATTCTTAGGCTTTCCTGCCGATTCTCAGGTCGGCGGGAGCACACTTGCGCAGAGGAAATACAGCAATGCGGGCGACTGGTGGGGTACACAAGCGTTCATTCCTGGCGAGCAGCGGGCTCGCCGTCATTCTTGTCGCGATGGCATCGCAGTCACTCGCGCAGGAACAGAAAGCAGCCGAGAGCGAAAGCGACGTCAAGCTGAAGACGATCACCATCAAGGGCGATGGTGCAAAGGGCGATGCGACCTACAATACGCCCGCCGCAGTCAGCACCGTTTCCAGTGAAGAGCTGCGCCGTAATGGCGATGTGAAGCTGGACGATGTGCTGCGCGACAAGCCGGGCATTTTCACCCGCGTGAACGGCTCCCAGCCGGGTGTTGCCGTCAATATTCGCGGCTTTGAAGGTTCCGGACGCGTTAACATGATGGTTGACGGCGTTCGTCAGAACTTCCGCTTCACAGGCCACGAGGCACAGGGCTTCACCTATGTCGATCCTAACCTTCTCGCCGATATCGACATTTCACGCGGCGCAGTGACTGGCACCGGCGGCGGCGCACTTGCCGGCAGCGTCAATTTCCGCACGCTCGGCGTGGACGATATCGTCCGTCAGGGCCAGCAATATGGTGTCCTCGGACGCGCCTCCTGGGGCAGCAACGGCGTCGGTTTCTCTGAAATGCTGGCCGCCGGTGCGCGTGTCAATTCGATGGGCGTTGCCGCTGCCATCAGCCGCCGCGATTCCAAGAACTACAAGGATGGCGATGGCGTCGAGCAGTCGGATACCGGACAGGAACTGACTTCGGGTCTCGTCAAGACCGAATTTGGTTTCGGCGAAGATCACAAGCTGTCGCTTGGCGGCGTTTTCTACAACAACGACTTTGGCGCCAATTCCTATGACCAGAACGTCAAGAACAAGACGTTCACGGCGAATTACAGCTACAACCCGTCGGATAACGACCTGATCGACCTGCATGTCAACGCTTACTACAACCGTCTCGACATGACCTATTACAACAGCCTGTCCACGGGCCTTCCGGGCAGCGCGACAGGCCGTAGCATCACCGACAAGGGCTATGGTTTCGACATTTCGAACACATCGCGCTTCAATGTCGGCGAAGTCGGCGTCAAGTGGAACTACGGCGTCGAATATTTCCGCGACAATATTTCGGGCGACAATTCCGGCGTCAATCCAGTCGACGGGCGCAGCAGCAACGGCGCAGTCTTCTCCGAGACCACCTTCAGCTACGGCATTGTCGACCTGATCGCCGGCCTGCGCTACGACTTCTTCAAAACGTCGGGCAGCGCCGACACTGGACTGGCTGGCTTTGGCGAAAACGGCGTCTATGACGTCGATATTTCCAAGCAGCGTCTCGATCCAAAAATCACGCTGGCGATCAACGCGACCGACTGGTTGCAGCCATACGTGACCTATTCCCAGAGCATGCGTTCGCCAACGCTTCAGGAAACCATGTTGGGCGGCAACCATCCCGGTTCGACAAGCGTCAGCTTCCTGCCGAATCCGACCCTTTCGCCTGAAACCCAGAAGGGTTGGGAAATCGGCGTCAACCTCAAGAAAGACGATCTGTTTCTTGCCGGAGATTCGCTGCGCCTGAAGGCCGATTATTACGACATGGATGTCGAGGACTACATCACGTCCACGTTCAACCCGACCTATCGCAAGTACCAGTTCGTCAATATCGACGGCACTTCGCAGGTGCGCGGCTTCGAACTCGAAGCGATGTATGACGCAGGCATGGCCTTCGGCGGCATTACCTATACCCACTCGAAGTCGGATCTTCCGGCGCAGACCGCAGGTCTCGGTGCAGGTCAGTACATGCCGGATGATGTCTTCTCGGTTAGCGGTGGTGCGCGTTTCCTCGAACGCAAGCTGACGGTTGGCGGTCGCTACTCCTATGTTTCTGGCGGCGATACGGTCGATTACACCGGCGTTATCCAGTCCGACAGCTATGGCCTTGTGGATGTGTTCGCCAACTACAAGTTCACCGACAACGTGGACCTGACGCTGAAGGTCAACAACCTGTTCGACAAGAGCTACACCCCATTCCTGAGCACGTCGGGCTCCGGTCAGGGACGTACGTTCCTCGTGGCGACACAGTTCCAGTTCTGATCCGAGGCAAGTGCCCCGGACATGATCTAACCGTCGCATCTTTGAAGGCTGGCCAACCTCTGACCGCGGCTGCGGCCTTCTGATCCCGAGATGTGACGCGGCGCGTGCGGCCCTACCACCGCACGCGCCGGAAATACGAGTTCAGGTTTCTGGCCATGCCAACCAGAAAACCCGCTATAGTCGATCAAAAGCCAGTCCAAACCCAATGGAAAAGGATGAGCCATGTTCATAGCCATGAATCGCTTCAAGGTACGTATCGGCAGCGAGGCCGATTTCGAAGCTGTCTGGAAAAACCGCGATTCCACGCTTTCCGAGCTTCCGGGCTTCGAAATGTTCCACCTGCTGCGCGGCGCGACCAATGAAGAGGAAGGCTATACGCTGTATGCTTCCCATACGGTCTGGCGCAGCCGTGACGATTTCACCTTCTGGACCAAGTCCGAACAGTTCCGCGACGCGCACCGCAATGCCGGAACCAATAAGCCTCTCTATCTCGGACCGCCGCAGTTTGAAGGCTTCAGTGCCGTCGAAGGCGCATAAGTCACTGTCTCGCCCACCTTTTCCACAAGGTGCGGCGAAATGGCACAGTTTCTGTCGGTGACGCTTTCACATCGTTGCCGACGAAGCATTTAAACACCCAATTCATGTGTAAACATGGGTAGTTAACTCATATTTAGAATGATTCTAAGTAATTGTTTTTTAGAACATTTCAAAAACATAGAATTTGACAGATACCCTGCTCCCCAGCCATAACCTGACCTAGTTTGGTGAGTTTAATAGACCGCCTAAATAGACCTTTAATGTTCGGGCCTTTAACCCTTGCAATTGGAGGAACCATTGTCCGGTTCATCTTGGCCTCGCGCCACCAGTAAAATAACGCTGCGCGTTTCCAGCAGCCGTCTTGAAGTAGAAGTACCGGGCAATCAGGTAAACTTCCTCCATTTTTCGCATTCCGCGTCATTTTTTTACTGCCAGAATGGCATGGGAGCATTCGTCTCATGCTAGTTTGCAGCTGTAACGTCATTACAGATAAAGATATCGAAGCAGTTGTGATCGAACTTCTCGATCAGGACTGCTGGCAACTTATCGTTCCCGGCACCCTCTATAATGCCATGTCCAAGCGCGGCCGCTGCTGCGGCTGCTTCCCAAACGTCGTAGAAACGATCATAAGGGTGACTGAAGAGTATCATCTTCGTCACAACCAAATGGACGAAAACGTCATCCAGTTCATGGATCGTGTACGTTCTCTACGCGACAAATTCGGGAGTTCATGGAATGAAAGGCGAACCAAAGGTCATCGAGCGGCTTAACGAGGCTCTGTTTCTTGAGCTCGGTGCCGTCAACCAGTATTGGCTGCATTACCGCCTGCTGAACGACTGGGGTTTCACGCGTCTTGCCAAGAAAGAGCGTGAAGAATCCATCGAAGAGATGCATCACGCTGACAAGATCATCGACCGCATCATCTTCCTCGAAGGTCACCCAAACCTGCAGACTCTCGCACCACTGCGCATCGGCCAGAACGTCAAGGAAGTTCTGGAAGCCGATCTTGCCGGTGAATATGACGCCCGCGCTTCCTACAAGAAGTCGCGTGAAATCTGCGATCAGCTCGGCGACTACGTTTCCAAGCAGCTTTTTGACGAGCTTCTGGCAGACGAAGAAGGCCATATCGACTTCCTCGAAACCCAGCTCGACCTGCTGGCGAAAATCGGTGAAGAGCGCTACGGCCAGCTGAACGCCGCTCCTGCGGACGCAGCCGAATAAGCCTGTTTTTCCAGGTGCTCCGAAGCCGGGACCTCCAGTCCCGGCTTTTTTATTGCCGCGCTGCGGCAACCACTCATGGCATCCAAGCTTTACCTTGGCCCCTTTGTCGTGGTATTGCGCCCGCAATTTCCGAAATTTGCAAGGTTCCCCCAATGAGCGCACCGCGCGTCAGTTTCGTTTCACTTGGCTGCCCGAAGGCGCTGGTCGATTCCGAACGCATCATCACCAGCCTCCGCTCGGAAGGCTATGAAATCTCCCGCAAGCATGACGGCGCCGATCTGGTAATCGTCAATACATGCGGCTTTCTCGATTCTGCACGCGACGAGTCGCTTGACGCCATCGGCCTCGCACTCAACGAAAACGGCAAGGTGATTGTTACCGGTTGCCTCGGCGCGGAACCGGATGTCATTCGCGAACGTCACCCGAACGTGCTCGCCATCACCGGCCCGCAGGCCTATGAAAGCGTGATGAGCGCCGTGCACGAAGCCGCCCCGCCAGCACATGATCCGTTCGTTGATCTGGTGCCGCCGCAGGGTGTGAAGCTCACGCCACGCCATTACGCCTATCTCAAAATTTCCGAAGGCTGCTCCAACCGCTGCTCTTTCTGCATCATTCCGGCGCTGCGCGGCGATCTCGTCTCGCGCCCGATCGATCAGGTGCTGCGTGAGGCCGAAAAGCTGGTGACAGCCGGCGTCAAGGAAATCCTCGTCATTTCGCAGGATACGAGCGCCTACGGCCTCGACATCAAGTATCAGGAAGCCATGTGGCAGGACCGCACCGTCCGCACAAAGTTCCTCGATCTGTCGCGCGAACTGGGTGACATGGGCGTCTGGGTGCGCATGCACTATGTCTACCCCTACCCGCATGTCGATGAAGTCATTCCACTGATGGCGGAAGGCAAAATCCTGCCTTACCTCGACATTCCGTTTCAGCATGCTTCGCCTGCCGTTCTGAAAAACATGCGCCGCCCGGCGCATCAGGAAAAGACCTCGCGCCGCATTCAGGCATGGCGCGAAACCTGCCCGGATCTGGCTGTACGCTCGACTTTCATCGTCGGCTATCCCGGTGAAACGGAAGAAGATTTCCAGCTGCTGCTCGACTGGCTCGATGAAGCCAAGATTGAACGCGCCGGCTGCTTCAAATATGAGCCAGTCAAGGGCGCAAAGGCCAATGATCTCGGCCTCGAACAGGTGCCGGAAGAAATCAAGGAATCGCGCTGGCATCGTTTCATGGCCAAGCAGCAGCAGATTTCCACCAATCTTCTCAAGAAGAAGGTCGGCAAGCGCCTGCCCGTCATTATCGACGAGGCGAATGGCACAGTCGCCAAGGGTCGCACCCGCTATGACGCGCCGGAAATCGACGGCAGCGTGCATATCCAGTCGCGTCGTCCGCTGCGCGTTGGCGATATCGTTACTGTGAAGGTCGAAGCGAGCGACGCATACGATCTGCACGGCATCGCGGTCTAATGGCGGCTTCGGCAGCCATTGCCATCAGAAAAGCAACATCGGCAGATGTGGCGGCGATCGTCGCCATGCTTGCCGATGATGCGCTTGGCGCAAAGCGCGAAGACGCCAGCCTGCCATTACGCGACGAATACAGGAACGCCTTTGCAGCCATCGATGCCGACCCGAACCAGTTTCTGACGGTCGTCGAGCATGACGGGCGGATTATCGGCTGCATGCAACTGAGCTTCATTCCGGGCCTTTCTCGCATGGGTCAATGGCGCGGCCAAATTGAAAGCGTGCGTATCGCAAGCGATATTCGCGGCGGTGGTATCGGTCGTCAGATGATCGAATGGGCCATCGAAAAATGCCGCGAACGGGGCTGCGGGCTGGTGCAGCTTACGACCGATAAATCCCGTTCCGATGCGCTGCGCTTTTACCAGTCGCTCGGTTTCACCGACAGCCATGAAGGCCTTAAACTGTCGCTCTAGAGCGCGTTTCGATCTGATTGAATCAGATCGACGCTCTAATCCTTTATTTTAACGCGCATCTTGTCCGAAAACCGTTTCACACTTTTCGGGATGCGCTTTAAGAAAGCAGCACAGTCATCTTGATCCAAAAGAAAAAGGGCGCCCGACGCGCCCTTCTTTTTTAGCCTGTATAAGGGCTTACTGTGGCAGCTTGTCGTCTACGCCCGCGACGTAGAAATTCATGCCGAGCAAGGTCTTGTCGTCAGCATGTTCGCCAGCCTTGAGCCATTCCGAACCGTCCTGCTTCTTGATCGGACCGGTGAACGGCTTCAACTCGCCGGACTTGATCTTGGCCACGGTTTCCTCGGCCATTTTCTTCACGTCATCCGGCATGTTGGTGAACGGCGCCATCTTGACGAGGCCTTCATTCATGCCCCACCAGATGTCCTGGCTCTTCCAGGTGCCGTCGAGAACGGCCTTGGCGCGGTCGATGTAGTATGGACCCCATTCGTCAATGGTTGCGCTCAACTGCGTCTTCGGCGCAAACTTGATCATGTCCGAAGCCTGACCAAAGGCCTTGATACCGCGTTCGGCTGCAACCTGAATGGCGGCAGTGGAATCGGTGTGCTGTGTCAGAATATCGACGCCCTGATCAATCAGGGCCTTGGCGGCATCGGCTTCCTTACCTGGATCGAACCACGAATTGGCCCAGATGACCTTGACCTTGAAATCCGGGTTGATCGACTGCGCACCCAGCATGAAAGCGTTGATGCCCTGCACCACTTCCGGCACCGGCACGGAGGCGATATAGCCTGCTACGCCCTTGGTGGAGAGCTTTGCGGCGATCTGTCCCTGAACATACCGGCCTTCATAGAAACGCGCATTATAGACCGAGACATTGTCGGCGGTCTTATAACCGGTGGCGTGCTCGAACTTCACCTTGGGGAACTTCTTGGCGACCTTGATCGTCGGGTCCATGTAACCGAACGACGTTGTGAAGATCAGCGTGTTGCCAGCGCGTGCCAGACGTTCGATGGAGCGCTCGGCATCAGCACCTTCCGGCACGTTTTCGAGATAGGTCGTTTCAACCTTGTCGCCGAGAGCCTCGACCAGTTCTTTGCGCGCCTGATCGTGCTGATAGGTCCAGCCGAAATCGCCCGGAGGTCCGATATAGATGAAGCCGATCTTGAGTTTTTCTTCCGCATGCGCCGCGCCGCCGAGCATAAAGCTCGCAGCTGTAGCGAAGGCCATAAGCGTCTTTTTCATGTTCCCTGCACTCCTTGTTGACACCCAATATTCAAAACAAAAGCTGTTGGGAGCAGCGTTCGTTTAACCCCTACCTGTCCGGTACGAACGGCTTGCCGAGCGATGCGGGCGTATTCATCATCGTCAGGCGTTTGTTGCGCGAGATGATCACCAGCACCACGATGGTCGCGATATAAGGCAATGCCGACAACAACTGCGATGGCATGCCAAAACCAAGTGCCTGCGCGTGCAACTGCCCAATGGTGACCGCACCGAAAAGATAAGCCCCGATCAGCACCCGCCATGGCCGCCACGAGGCGAAAACGACGAGCGCGAGTGCGATCCAGCCGCGACCGGCCGTCATGTTTTCCACCCATTGCGGCACATAGACGAGAGAGAGCTGCGCGCCTGCGAGGCCAGCGCAGGCCCCGCCGAACAGCACCGCCAGATAGCGTGTGCGCACCACATGGACGCCAAGCGCATGGGCGGAGCCGTGGCTATCGCCTATAGCGCGCAAGGTGAGACCCGCGCGTGTGCGGAACAGGAACCACGTCACGCCTGCAACCAGTAGCAGCGAGAAATAGAAGATCGGATCCTGCCCGAACAGGAACCGCCCGACCAGAGGGATTTCCGTGAGATATGGAATATAGATGGCCTCGAGCCGAACGCCCGGAATGCCGACAAAGCTCTCACCCAGCATGGCCGAAGCACCGATGCCCAGAATGGTCAGCGCAAGGCCAGTCGCCACCTGATTGGTGACGAGAGTGAGCGTCAGGAAACCGAAAATGGCTGAAAACAAGGTGCCAACGGCAATGCCCGCCAAAAGGCCCAGCCAAGCCGAGCCGGTAAGCTGCGCTGCGGCAAAGCCGGAAACAGCGCCCATCAGCATCATACCTTCAACGCCGAGATTGAGCACGCCGGAACGTTCCACCACCAGTTCGCCAATGGCTGCGATCAGCAGCGGCGTTGCGGCAGTGGCAATTGTGAGGAGAATGGCCTGGGTCAGTTCCATCGGATCAGGCCTTTCCCGCTTTGCGCGCGCTGACAAAACGAATGCGGTAGAGAATGAGCGTATCACAGGCGAGCACGAAGAACAGGATCATTCCCTGGAACACGCGCGCCGATTTTTCTGAAATGCCGATGGCTACCTGCGCCGCCTCGCCGCCGAGATAGGACAGCGCCAGCACAAGCCCCGCTGCGATTGCACCCAGCGGATTGAGACGCCCCAGAAACGCGACAATGATTGCGGTGAAACCATAGCCCGGCGAGATAACCGGACGAAGCTGCCCGATAGCACCGGATGTTTCTGCAATGCCTGCAAGCCCGGCAAGCGCGCCCGAAACGGCAAAGACAAAGAAAACCAGCTTGCCCGAGCTGAAACCCGCAAAGCGCCCGGCCCGCGGGCTCTGGCCAATAACCTTGACCTCGAAGCCCTTTAGCGTGTGCTTGAGCATAAACCAGACCAGCACGGCGGCAATCAGCGCCAGAATGAAGCCCCAATGAGCGCGGCCTGATTCACTCCAGATTTCCGGCAGAATAGCGCTTTCATTAAACTGGCGCGTTTCCGGGAAGTTGTAGCCTTCCGGGTTGCGCCACGGTCCGCGCACCAGCCAGTCGAGAAAGAGCTGTGCGACATAGACCAGCATCAGGCTGGTGAGAATTTCGTTCGTGTTGAACCGCACCTTGAGGAAGGCCGGAACCGACGCATAGGCGGCGCCGCCCGCCATGCCCATCAGCATCATCAGTGGTAGAACAATCCACGACTGAAAATCGGGAAAAAGCACCGGCAAAATGGAGCCTGCGACGGCACCCATGATGAATTGCCCTTCGGCACCGATATTCCAGTTGTTCGACAGAAAGCAGACGCACAGGCCCACCGAGATCAGGATCAGCGGCGCGGCTTTGACCAGCAATTCATGCCACGACCAGATATCGAACAAAGGCTCGACGAAGAACACATACAGTGCGTTGAATGGGTCTTTGCCCATCAAGGCGAAAGCGAGCCCGCCAAAAATGAAAGTAAGCGCCAAAGCCAGCAAGGGCGACAAGGAGCTGAAAAGCTTCGACGGCTGTGGCCGTTTGACGAGTTCGATCCGCATCAGGCTGCACCCGCTTCTGCTTCACCGGAAATGCCGCCCATCAGCAGGCCTATCTTTTCAAGGGTCAGTTCAGCAACAGGCATAGGCTCGGAAAGCTGACCGTGATTCATGACAGCAATCCGGTCGCTGATTTCAAAGAGTTCATCGAGATCCTGGCTGATGACGAGAACGGCGGAACCGGAACGCGCCAGATCCACGAGGGCTTGCCGGATATGGGCTGCCGCGCCCGCATCGACACCCCATGTCGGCTGGTTGACGACCATGACCGATGGAGACCGGTCAAGTTCGCGACCGATGATGAATTTCTGCAAATTGCCGCCGGACAATGCTGATGCAGGCGGATTTTCCGCGCTTTTGCGCACATCCATGCGCTCGATGATACGCCGGTCGGCGGAATGCAGCGCGCTTTCGGCAATCAATTTCAGTGCACCGCCACGCAAGAAGGCTTTCGCGTCGGTCTTATAGCGTGACAGGAACAGATTATCGGTCAGCGGCAGCGATGGCACAGCACCATGGCCAAGCCGTTCTTCCGGCACGAAAGCAGCACCCATCATGCGTCGGTCACTGATGCCAAGCCTGCCCGCATCCTTGCCGCGAATGCGCACGGTCGAGGCCGCAGATTGCAGCACTTCACCGGAAATCGCCTCGAAGAACTCGCCCTGCCCGTTGCCTGCAACGCCTGCAATGCCGACAACTTCGCCTGCCGCCACCGAAAGCGAGATATTCTTCAGCGCCGTGGAAAACGGTCCACGTGGCGGTTGAGACAGTGACTTGATATCAAACAGCGCTTCGGTCCGTGTTGCCGGAGCATCCATCGGGCTGCGGGCCACGACTTTGATGTCGTTACCAACCATCATGCGGGCAAGCGATGCCGCCGTTTCCTTGCGCGGATCGCAATGCCCGACCACCTTGCCGTGGCGCAACACCGTCGCGCGGTCGCAAAGGCGCTTTACCTCTTCCAGACGGTGGCTGATATAGAGGATGGATTTGCCTTCAGCCTTCAGCCGCTCCAGCGTTTCAAACAGGCGATCGGCTTCCTGCGGTGTCAGAACCGAGGTCGGTTCATCCAGAATGATCAGGTCCGGTTCCTGCAACAGACAGCGTACGATTTCGATGCGCTGGCGCTCACCGACTGAAAGGTCGCCGACATGGGCCTGCGGATCAACTGGCAAGCCATAGGTCTTGCCGACTTCACCCGCTCGCTTCGCCACATCCGACAAGGACAGCGAATGATCCAGCGACAGGGCGATGTTTTCTGCGGCAGTCAGCGAGTCGAACAGCGAAAAATGCTGAAAAACCATGCCTATGCCGAGTTTTCTTGCAGCGGCAGGTTCACCAATGACGACGCTCTGGCCTTTCCAGACGATTTCGCCTTCAAGTGGCTGCAAAGCACCGAACAGCATCTTGACGAAAGTGGATTTTCCGGCGCCGTTTTCACCCAGCAGCGCGTGAATTTCACCCTTGGCAATGGTGAGATCAACCCCATCGCAAGCTCTGAGCTGCCCAAATACTTTCGTGAGCCGGCGGACATCCAGAAGAGGCCGGTCGGATAAATTGGCTGACATTATTCCCCAAATGTATTTTTGATCGACCTTATCCAGCAATTTTGCACTTGAAAAGAGCAAAAGCAGGCTCTGCCTAACATATGCACACCGGCGATAGTTAGCCGTTCAGTCCCATTGCAATAACAAGGTCAATCAGAGGTCATTACGGGAGTAAAATGCTGGTTCCTGTGGTCTTGCGCGCTTCCAGTTCCTCATGCGCCTTGCGGGCATCCTTCAGCGCATAAGTCTGGTTGATTTCGATCTTCACCGCACCGCTGCCTACAACGTCGAAAAGTTCGGCTGCGGTCCTTTCAAGATCAGGACGCTTGGCAACATAGTTGAACAGCGTCGGGCGGGTTGCAAAAAGCGAACCCTTCTGCGCCAGCAAACCGAGGTCGAAAGGCGGAATAACGCCCGACGACTGACCGAAACAGGCGAACATGCCAAGCGGCTTGAGGACATCCAGCGATCCCATATAGGTGTCGCGACCAACAGAGTCGTAGACGACATCCACGCCTTCGCCATTGGTCAGTTCACGCACCTTTTCGGCAAAATTTTCCGTGCGATAATTGATGACATGGTCATAGCCATGCTTTTTCGCGAGCGCGATTTTTTCTGGCGATCCGGCCGTGCCGATAACCGTTGCGCCAAGATGCTTGGCCCAATGCCCTGCGATCAGGCCGACACCGCCAGCCGCAGCATGGAAAAGGATCGTCTGCCCGGCTTCAACGCGAAACGTGCGGCGCAGCAAATATTGTGCGGTCATGCCCTTCAGCATCATGGAGGCGGCAGTTTTGAGATCAATGCTGTCCGGCACAATCACCAGACGGTCGGCAGGCAGAATGCGCTCGTCCGCATAGGAGCCCGGCGTTGCCACATAAGCGACGCGATCGCCGATTTTCACATTTTCAACGCCAGCGCCAATGGCAATAACCGTGCCTGCGCCTTCATTGCCGGGCGTAAACGGCATTTGTGCCGCCTTGTAGAGACCCGTGCGGAAATAAACGTCGATGAAATTAAGCCCGACAGCCTCGTGACGAACCTTCGCTTCACCCGGCCCCGGCTCTCCGATTTCAATCTGTTCATAGTTCAGAACTTCAGGCCCGCCGGTCTGATGAACACGAATGGCATTGATCATCATACGTCTCCGCTCTTTTTTGCAGCTGCAGCTTTCTCGGCCTCAATAACGGCGGCGGTGCGCCCGAGACCGGGGAAGAACTGCATGATTGCGCCTATGAAATAGATATAGAGCCCGGTGACGGAAATGCCCACGCGAACCCAAAGCGGCGCATCCAGCGTGTAGTAAAGCGCGATAGCACCGAAGGCGCACCAGAGCAGAAACACCGTGAGATTGATCGCGCGCAACCGCACAACGCGCACCGGATGCAGGAAGTTGATCGGCAGGAACGACAGGATCGCCGAAGCAACCACAGTGCCGAACGCCACCCATTCTCCCGGCCTGACGATGAACAGGGTGAAGACCACCATATTCCAGACCACCGGGAAGCCCTTGAAGAAGTTCTCCTTCGTCTTCATGCCGGTATCGGCATAGTAGATCGCGCTCGATACGACGATGATCGCACCGGATATGAAGGAGAGGTTCGTTCCCATGAATCCGCTTTGATAAAGCGCAAAGGCGGGTATCAGAACGTAGGTGACGTAATCGATGATATTGTCGAGCAGTTCACCTGACCAGTTGGGCAGAACATATTTGACTTCGAGTTTGCGCGCGATGGGACCATCGATACCATCCACAAACAGCGCGAGGCCAAGCCACCACCACATCGCGGTATATCGCCCGTCGCTTGCCGCGACGATCGACAAAAACGCCAGAAAAGACCCGGATGCCGTCAACAGATGGACCGAGAACGCCTTGGCTTGTGGCGCGGTGACTTTCTTGGCTTTAAGTTTTCCGGTCAGTTTGGTTTTCACGCTGTCCGCCATTCCGTTTTGTCGCCGCGCAATTTCCGCAGAAGATACAGCGATTTTATTTCAATCTTACTCTGGGCTCACCTTGGGCTCATCGGGGCATGTACACCAAACAAACTGACGCCCCAACCGTTCTGTTGGATCGTAAGGCGATCTATCCCAGAAAAGCCGTGTTCTTGCTGGAAGCTTTCCCCGAATAAGCTCCAAAGAGCAAGTAAGGCGTGAGGCAAATCAGCCTTAATTCCACGGAAGAATGGCCTTTGCCTGCATTTCGGTCTAAGTGCTGCTTAAGAACGGCCCGGAAGAATCATCTTCATATCTGCACTTCTGGCCGATACGTCCCGACGAAGGATGAAGCGAAATGAACGATCTGGTTGCGAACAAGCCGATGACTGACATCGTGATCAGCGGCGGCGGCCCCGCCGGCATGATGGCAGCGCTGGCGCTTGGCGCAAAAGGCTATCGCACCGTTCTTCTCGGTCCCGAAACAGATAAAGGCGACCGCCGTACCACGGCGCTGATGATGCCCGCCATCCGGTTTCTTGAACAGATCGGCGTCTGGTCGTCCATTGAGCCTGAAGCGGCACCCCTTGCCTCCATGCGCATTGTCGACGCGACCCAGCGCCTTGTCCGCAGCCCCACAGTCACATTCCGTGCCGGTGAAATCGGTGAAGATGCATTCGGCTATAATATTCCAAACGCTGTGCTGAATGCGAAACTCGCCGAAGCCGTCGCCGAAAGCGCCAATATCGAGCGCAATACGGTATCTGCTATCGAATATCGCCCCAATGGTGATCATGTAACGGTTACACTGACGGGCGGTGATACGCTCCATGCCCGGCTACTGGTCGCTGCTGATGGGCGCAATTCCGGTGCACGCGAAGCCGCAGGCATTCGCGCACGACGCTGGAACTACCCGCAGACCGCCGTTGTCTTGTCCTTTGCCCATACTATCGGCCACGAAAACATCTCTACAGAGTTTCACACCGAGCATGGCCCATTCACGCAGGTGCCTCTGAAAGGCAAGCGTTCGAGCCTTGTCTGGGTGGTGAACCCGGAACGCGCCGAAGCCCTGCTCGCGCTGGATGATCAGGCTCTTGCCGCGCAGGTCGAGGAAATGATGCAGTCGATGCTTGGACAGATCGAGATTGACGTCCGTCCGCAAGCCTGGCCGCTGTCCGGTCTGGTCCCGAGCGCATTTGCGGCGAAACGGACCATCCTGATCGGCGAAGCGGCGCATGTTTTCCCGCCCATTGGCGCGCAAGGCCTCAATCTTGGCACGCGCGATGTGGAAACACTGGTCAAAGCCATCGAGAGCGATCCTGTCGATCCGGGTTCGGACCGCGTGATCCGTGCTTATGATCGGGCGCGCCGGCCAGACATTCTTGCTCGTACCGGCTCCGTTGATGCACTCAACCGCTCGCTTCTTTCGCCCATGCTGCCTGCACAGATTGCGCGCGGTGTCGGGCTGGAAATGCTGCGTTCCTTCGCGCCATTGCGTTCATTCTTCATGCGTGAAGGCCTGCGTCCGGGCAGTGGTTTCACCCATTTTCTCCCAAAACTCCCCAAGCTGGCAGACCGTCAACGCGACACGGCCCGCAAATAACAGCTTCCTTTCAAAAACTTCATATTGCACGCCCGCTTTAATTTGGCGGGCAGTGAACTACATAACGTCTCATGGGTATGACACAGATAAAACACGCGAAGTTCCAAATCGGTCAGGTTGTAAAACACCGGCTGTTCCCGTTCAGGGGTGTTATCTTCGACGTGGATCCTGAATTTGCGAATACGGAAGAATGGTACGAGTCCATACCGGAGGACGCGCGTCCCCAGCGCGATCAGCCCTTCTATCATCTCTTCGCGGAAAATGCGGAATCCGAATATGTAGCCTATGTGTCCGAGCAGAATTTGCTGCCCGATGTCAGCGGCGAACCTCTACGTCATCCGCAGATCGATGAGATTTTCGACCGGCTCGACAATGGCACCTATCGCGTGAAATCACAGCACTCCAACTGAATTCACGTCGTTTCCTAAAGCGACAGTTCAAAGAAAAAGGGCGCTAAAAGCGCCCTTTTGTCATTATCGAGGTTCTGCCGATTAGTTGGCAGCGCCCTTGGCCTTGTCCTGCTCAGCCTTCATCTTGGCTTCGAAATCTTTTTGCTTCTTCTGGACGGCGTCCTGAAGTTCCTTCTGGCGGTCTTCCAGTTCCGACTGCTTCAGAGCGGGGCCCGTAAGAGCCTGCGAGAAGCCAGTGAGAGCGACCGGGATCGGGTTCGGCTTGTTCTGATAGTTGACAGAGGTCAGCGTCAGCTTGCTGCCCTTCTGAAGAGCCTTGATCAGATCGTCGTTCAGCGGTGCTTCAGCAATGCAGCGATCCGGGAAGCAGATGCCGTATTCAAGCTTTACCGCTTTGTTGTTGTCGATCTGCATGCCAACGCCAGCCGGAATCAGGCGGCCAATCGGCACGGTGACCTGGAAGATCTTGCGATTGATCTTGCCCTTGATCTCGATGAGGTTAACAGCCGTCAGCAACTGGCCGGAATCGGCAGTGACAATGTTCTGCGTGTTGCAGATGTCGTTGTCTTCCTGCTTCGAGCAGACCTTGAACCAACCCTGCGGCGGCTGCTGGGCCGATGCAGGCATCGTTGCGGAGGCAAGCAAGGCGAACGCGCCAGCGATGGCCGATGTGGCAGCGATTGTCTTCGTGCTGGACATGATCAACAGGTTCCTTTCAACGCTCTGATCTTTAGTTCCCGTATTCTGGCTTAGTCAGCGATAGACCGTCACTGGTTTGAAAATGCGGCAACAGCGTGACCTTAAGGACTCTCCATCCTATTCCGGGGCGGTGTTACAACGACTACGAACACGAATCCAGACCAGTTTCCATTCGGAAGGCTCCGAATCTCGCAAAATCACCATTTTCATTTGTACTGTCACGTTGGGAACACGCCCAAAATGCCCATATATTGCAGGATCATGGTAATTTCGCCCAACGAATCAATGCTATTTCGTATTTCCTTAAAAACAAGCGCATCACGCTTACTTACAATGGACGAATGAAGTTGAACGGATTGATCGCTCTTTTGCGCAGAAAATTCCTGCCGACAATTTCTCAGGGGCTCAAATTTGGGCTCCTGACTGCGGTTGCCGTCTCGATGACGGGAATCGCTGTGAGCAAGGCGCAGGCCGAAACAGCAACGACGCCCGATTATGCCCTTTCCATGCATGGGGACGTGGCGCTTCCCGCCGACTTCAAGAATTTTCCCTATACCAATCCCGATGCACCCAAGGGCGGTAAGCTCACCATGGGCGTTGTCGGCACTTTCGACAGCCTCAATCCCTTTGTGCTGAAAAGCATGCGAACGACTGCGCGTGGACTATTCACCGATGGGGACTTCGGCAATCTCGTCTTTGAGACATTGATGCAGCGTTCGCGTGACGAGCCTTTCACGCTCTACCCGCTGCTCGCCGAAAAAGTCGCTATTGATCCGGCGCGGACATGGGTGGAATTTACCCTTGATCCCAAGGCGAAATGGTCGGACGGACTGCCGGTGACGGTGGATGATATTATCTTCACCTACCAGATTCTCACCGAGAAGGGCCGTCCTCCTTTCAACAATCGGATGAGTCGAATTGATAAAATCGAGAAGACCGGCGAACGCTCGGTACGATTTAACTTCAACGATAAATCCGACCGCGAGTTTCCGATGCTGATCGCATCGCTCATGCCGGTTCTTCCGAAACACGCAATCGACCCTGCAACCTTCGGCAATTCAACGCTGAAGCCGCCAATCGGCAGCGGCCCCTATCTGGTGTCCGGCGTGCAACCCGGCCAGCGTATCATCTACAAGCGCAATCCGGACTATTGGGGCAAGGATATTCCATCCAAGCGCGGCACGGACAATTTCGACACGCTGACCATCGAATATTATCGCAACGAAACCTCCCTGTTCGAATCCTTCAAGAAGGGGTTGCTCGACGTTTTCATTGAGGGCAATCCGACGCGCTGGGAAAAATCCTATGATTTTCCGGCTGTACAGCAAGGCAAAGTCATCAAGGAAAGTTTTGAAAAGGGCACACCCGCAAACATGCTGGGTTTCGTGTTCAATACGCGTCGCCCGATCTTCGCTGACCGCCGTGTGCGTCAGGCGCTGGGATTGCTGTTCGATTTTGAATGGGCGAACCGCAATCTTTTCGCGGGCCAGTACAAGCGCACCCAGAGCTTCTGGGAAGGTTCCGACCTTTCTTCAGTCGGTAAGCCTGCCGATGCACGTGAAAAGGAACTGCTCACTCCTTATCCCAATGCGGTGCGTGAAGATGTGATGAATGGCACATGGCATCCGCCCGTTACCGATGGAACCGGCCACGACCGTGCGCCTGCCAAACAGGCTTATGATCTTCTGATGGAAGCCGGTTTTCAGTTCCACAACGGGCTGGCCGTCGATTCCACGGGAAAGCCGCTGCAATTCGAAATCATGACGCGCTCGGCGGATGAGGAGAAGATTGGGCTTGCCTATAAGCGTAATCTCGCTCGCCTCGGCATCACGGTGGAAATCCGTACAGCTGACGATGCACAATATCAGCAGCGGCTCCAGACCTTCGATTACGACATGATCCTGGGCGCTCTTTCCAGTTCGCTGTCGCCCGGCAACGAGCAGTGGATGCGCTGGGGTTCGGCCTCGCGCGATGCTCAAGGCAGCTTCAATTATCCGGGCGTTGCTGATCCCGCAGTCGATGCGATGATTGATGCGATGCTCGCTGCACGTAGCCGTGCCGATTTTGTCAGCGCCGTGCATGCACTCGACCGGATACTGCTATCGGGCGATTATTACATTCCCCTCTACCATCTGCCTTACCAGTGGGTGGCGCGGTGGGACCGGATCGGCCATCCGGAAAAAACCTCGCTTTACGGTTATCAATTGCCGACCTGGTGGCGCGCCCAGCCTTAGAGCGCAGATCTAATCGAATCAGATCTGCGCTCTAAGGTTTTGTTTTAACGCGCATCTTTTCCGAAAACCGTTTCACACTTTTCGGGATGCGCTCCAAGTTCTCTTTGATAAGACCGTAATTCGCCCTAAATCCACGTCCTATATAATGCGATATTGATGCGGGAGGCTCAGCCTCCCGTAACCACACGGAGCATCCCCATGAGCGAAAACACGAGTGAAAAGAAAATCACCATCGACGTTGTGTCCGATGTCGTCTGCCCATGGTGCTTTCTTGGGCGCAAGCGGCTTGAAAACGCTCTCGCCATGCTGCCCGAAGTAGAAGCGGAAATTCGCTGGCGTCCGTTTCAGCTCGACCCGACGCTCCCACCGCAAGGCAAGGATCGTGGTGTCTATATGCGCGAGAAATTCGGCAACGGTTCGAAGATCGATGACATTCACAAGCAGCTAACCGGATTGGGCGACGAAAACGGCATTGTCTTCGACTTCGAGGCGATCACCCGCGCACCCAACACGCTCGACGCGCACCGCGTCATCCACTGGGCTGCACAGGCCGCTCCCGATACGCAGAACAAGCTCGTCGGCACATTGTTCTCGCTCTATTTCGAGCAGGGACAGGATATTGGCGACCATGAGGTGCTGGTCGATGCTGCCGCAAGCGTTGGTATGGATGCAGCCGTTGTCGCCCGCCTTTTGGAAAGCGATGCCGACAAGGCAACAATCCGCGAGGAAATCGACACCGCCAACCGTATCGGTGTGCGCGGCGTGCCCTGCTTCATCATCGATCAGAAATATGCCGTTATGGGCGCACAAAACGCCGATGTTCTGGCCGATGCCATCCGCCAGACGGCGGAAGGCTTCGAACCGGGAATTTCTGAAGATCGCTAAAAGACGCGAAGCGGCGGGTTAACCCGCCGCGATTTTCGCCAACTGTGTCATGATGACAGCCGAGCCGTTGAGACGCTTTTCCGGCGTCGCCCAATCACGAATGAACACAATGCTCTGATCCGGCCTGATCTTGGCCATAGAACCCTGCTCGCCGATCATCTTCACCAGACCAACAGGGTTGTTGAACGTCGCGTGACGGAACTGGATGACGACGCCCTTCGGACCGGCATCCAGCTTTTCGACATTGGCGCGACGGCAGAGCGCCTTGATATAGACGATCTTAAGCAGGTGCTGCACTTCCTCCGGCATCGGGCCGAAGCGGTCGATGAGTTCTGCGCCGAATGCATCGATATCCTGCGGTTCTTCCAGATCGGCAAGGCGGCGATAAAGGCCGAGGCGCAATTGCAGGTCCGGCACATAGGCTTCGGGGATCATGACCGCCGTGCCAATAGCGATCTGCGGCGACCACTGGCTGTCTTCCACTTCGCCGGAACCCTTGAGTGTTGCAACGGCTTCTTCCAGCATCTGCTGATACAGCTCGAAACCGACTTCCTTGATATGGCCTGACTGTTCCTCGCCTAAGAGATTACCCGCGCCACGAATATCCATGTCGTGGCTGGCAAGCTGGAAGCCTGCGCCAAGCGTATCCAGCGATTGCAGCACTTTCAGGCGACGTTCCGCCATCTGTGTCAGCATCTTGCCTGCGGGAAGCGTGAAGAGTGCGAAAGCGCGCTGCTTGGAGCGCCCGACGCGACCACGCAGCTGATAGAGCTGCGCCAGTCCGAACATGTCGGCGCGATGCACGATCATGGTGTTCGCGGTCGGAATATCGAGACCGGATTCCACGATGGTCGTGGAAAGCAGCACGTCGTATTGACCGTCATAGAAGGCGTTCATGATATCGTCGAGCACGCCCGGCGCCATCTGGCCATGCGCAACGGCGACTTTCAGTTCCGGCACATGTTCCTTCAGGAATTCCTCGATGTCGCCCAAATCGGAAATACGCGGACAGACATAAAAACTCTGACCACCGCGATAGCGCTCACGCAGCAAAGTTTCACGAATGACGAGCGGATCGAACGGAGAAACGAAGGTGCGCACCGCCATGCGATCCACTGGCGGCGTGGTGATGAGCGAGAGTTCGCGCACGCCGGTCAGCGCAAGCTGCAAGGTGCGCGGGATTGGCGTTGCCGACAGGGTCAGCACATGCACATCGGATTTCAGCTCCTTGAGCCGTTCCTTGTGCTTGACGCCGAAATGCTGCTCCTCATCGATGATGAGCAGGCCGAGATTCTTGAACTTAATCGAATTGCCGAGCAGCGCATGGGTACCGACGACGATATCGACGGTGCCCTCTTCCAGACCTTTCTTGGTCGCGGCCAGTTCCTTGGTTCCAACCAGCCGCGAAGCATGCGCGACGGTGATCGGCAGTCCATGAAAGCGCTTGGAGAAAGTCTTGAAATGCTGGCGTGACAAAAGCGTTGTCGGCACAACCACCGCGACCTGCACACCATTGAGCGCCGCGATAAAGGCAGCGCGGAGCGCCACTTCCGTCTTGCCGAAACCGACATCGCCGCAAATCAGGCGATCCATCGGCTTGCCCGCCGCCAGATCGTCTGCCACAGCCTCAATGGCCGTCATCTGGTCTTCAGTCTCGTCATAGGGGAAGCGCGCAGAGAATTCCGCATAAAGCCCATCCGGCGGGGTCATCACCGGCGCGCCACGCATCTGACGTTCGGCGGCGATCTGGATCAGATGGCCCGCAATCTCAAGCAGTCGCTTCTTGAGCTTGGCCTTGCGCATCTGCCATGCGCCACCGCCAAGCTTGTCGAGAACCGCGTCGGAACCTTCCGACCCATAGCGCGAGAGAAGCTCGATATTTTCGACCGGCAGGAACAGCCGGTCATCGCCCGCATAGTGAAGTTCAAGACAATCATGCGGTGCGCCCGCTGCGGTGATGGTCTTGAGGCCGATGAAACGACCGATACCATGATCGACGTGGACGACAATATCGCCAGCCGTCAGCGACGCCACTTCCGAGATGAAATCCTGATCACGCTTGCGACGCTTGGACCGGCGGATAAGACGGTCGCCGAGAATATCCTGTTCGGCAACGACGGCGAGATCACCGGCATCGAAGCCGCTTTCAACGGCCAGCACCGCCGCGGTGACCTTGTCGCGAGACAGCGCCTTGACAGTTGAGAGCCGGTCAACCGTCTCGATCTTTTCCAGCCCGTGCTCGTCAAGAACCTGCAACAGTCGGTCGAGCGAGCCTTCCGTCCAGGCAGCAACCAGCACTTTCTTGCCGGAGGCTCGGAGATCAGCAATGTGCTTCACCGCCGCCTCAAACAGGTTCACATCAGTTGCTGCACGCTCCTCGGCAAAGTTGCGACCCTTATGCGCATCGGCATGAACAATGGTGCGGTTCGATACTTCCGGCGCGCCAAAGGGTGTGAGGTCGATGCGAAGCCCGCTTGCCTGCACCGCATCCTCGACCGCCTGCGGCGTGAGATAGAGGGTTTCCGGCTTGACCGGCTTATAGGGAACGGCATCGCTGCCGGCTTCCTTGCCTTCAGCCTGACGCAGCCGGGCCTCGTAGTGGTCCACCACCATGGTGTGGCGCTCAGTCAGCGCTTCATGCACCAGATGATCGAATACCACCGGCATGCCGCCCGCATGGTCGAAAACCGTTTCCAGATGATCGTAAAACAGTGGCAGCCAGTGTTCCATACCGGCAAAACGGCGGCCTTCACTGATCGCCTGATAGAGTGCATCGTCACGCTGCGGCGCGCCGAACATAGCCACGTAGTTCTTGCGGAAACGGCTGATCATGTCGGCTGAGAGCGTGATTTCGCTCATCGGCTGCAGCACGAATTCCTTGCGTGTGCCCGTCGTGCGCTGCGATGCGGGATCGAAAGCACGGATCGTTTCCAGCGTATCGCCGAAGAAATCGAGGCGCAGAGGTTCTTCCGCGCCCGGCGCATAAAGATCGAGAATACCGCCACGAACGGCAAATTCGCCGATATCGCGCACGGTCGACACACGCTCGAAACCGTTGCGTTCCAGCCGTGACGCAAGGTCATTCATGTCAAGCTGGTTGCCCGGACGAGCCGAAATTACCTGCTCGGCAATTGCCGCCTGTGGCGGCAGTTTTTGCAGCACCGCATTGGCCGTAGTCAGCACGATGGCCGGATGTGGTGTTTTCTTGAGCGCCGCCAGAGCGCCGAGCGCGGTCAGTCTGCGCGCCGATGCGTCGGCACCGGGCGATACGCGATCATAGGGCAAGCAGTCCCATGCGGGCAGATGCAGCACCGCTAGATCCGGCGCGACAAAGCTCAAGACCTGCTCAAGGTCAGCAATGCGCTGCCCGTCGCGCACGATATACATGATAGGCCCGCGTTCGCCGATCTCATCCACCAGACGCGCGAGACAGAACGCCTCGAAGCCATCGGCAACACCATCAATGACGATGCGGCGTCCAGCTTTCGTATCCGTATTGGGCTTGAGACCAAATTTGCTGAAAACGGGCATGGATTTTTTAAAACTCTATGCGGTCACGGAAAGCGACGATGTCGCGGAAAAGCGGTGTGTCATGTTCTGCCGGGATAGGGCTTTCACCCGTCACCCATTTAAGAAGATCACGATCCAGCACTTCCAGAATCTGTTCGAACTCATCGAGCTGGGGATCGGTGAAGCTCACAATATACTCATCCGCATATTGGCCCAGAATCAAATCCATCTCGCGCATGCCCCGATGCCAGGCGCGAAACAAAAGCTTGCGACGCCGTACATCCAGATTTCCCGCCGCAAGTGTGCTGCCAGTCATGTCGGAACTGCTCCATTTATCAAAATCGCTGCCGGTATATAGCATCTGGGACCGAACAGGGAACCTGTTTATGAGACAAGAACAAAAAGAGCACGAAAAGATGATGGCGCAGGCTTGCACCTGACAGCGAAGCAGTTAATGCTCCCCGCCATGCGCCCATCCATGCTCGATCCGTTTTTCGCTTCCGTCCGTTCGCTTTCCGGCATTGGCCCGAAAGTTGCGGTTTTGCTTGGTAAACTTCTCGGCACCGATGTGCCCGGCGCGGAACCGAAAGTCGGCCAGCTTCTGTTCCTGCCGCCGAACAGCGTCATCGACCGGCGCAATCGCCCCGGCATTGCGCTTGCTCAGGAAGGCGCCATCGTCACGCTGGAAGTGGTGGTTGATCAGCACCAGCCAGCGCCGCCGGGCAGAGGCAATGTCCCGCATCGCGTCTTCGCCCACGACGACACCGGCGAGATTGCCCTGACTTTCTTCCATGCGCAATTGCCATGGCTGCACAAGATGCTGCCCGAAGGCGAAACCGTCATCGTGTCCGGCAAGGTGGAATGGTTCAACGGGCGCGCCTCCATGGTGCATCCGGACTATATTGCGAGCCTCGAAGATGCCGCCAATCTGCCGATGGTCGAGCCGGTCTACCCGCTGACGGCAGGCCTGTCGCCAAAAACACTGGGACGTGCCGTCAAGGAAGCGCTGACGCGTGTTCCACCGCTGCCCGAATGGATAGACGGCCCCTTGCTGGCACGCGAGCGTTTTCCGAATTTTCAGGACGCGCTCAACACTTTGCACCAGCCGGAAGACCCCTCCGACATCGCACTTGAAGGCATTACGCGGCGCAGGCTGGCTTATGATGAATTTCTGGCCGGTCAGCTTGCCCTTGCCCTCGTGCGTGCCAAGACACGCCGACTGTCCGGTCGTCCGCTGGAAGGCACAGGCCGTATCGTAGCCCAGATCATGCGCCACCTGCCCTATAGCTTGACCAAGGGACAGGATCAGGCCGTTCGCGAAATCATCGCAGACCTTAAATCACCCGAGCGCATGTTGCGGCTTTTACAGGGTGATGTCGGCTCCGGCAAAACGGTGGTGGGTCTGCTGTCTATGGCACATGCCGCAGAATCCGGCGGTCAATCCGCCCTGATGGCCCCAACCGAAGTGCTCGCTCGCCAGCATTTTGCAACCATTGCACCACTCGCCGAGAAAGCCGGGCTGAAAGCTGCCCTGCTGACGGGCCGCGAGAAAGGTCGCGACCGGAACGCCGTGCTGGAAGGTTTGAAGAGCGGCGAGGTCGATATCGTCATCGGCACGCATGCGCTGTTTCAGGAAAAAGTCGAGTATCACGACCTCGTTCTGGTCATTATCGATGAGCAGCATCGCTTTGGCGTGCATCAACGCCTGATGCTGACGGCAAAGGGCTCCGCCCCCGATATGCTGGTGATGACGGCGACACCGATCCCGCGCACGCTGGTTCTGACCGCTTTCGGCGACATGGACGTATCAAAGCTGACCGAAAAGCCCGCCGGACGCCAGCCCATTACCACGGCAATCCTACCGATGGAACGCATGGGCGAACTGGTGGAGCGCATCCGTAAAGCGGTGCAGGAAGGCCAGAAGATCTACTGGATCTGCCCGCTGGTTGAAGAATCCGAAGTCGTTGAACTGACATCGGCGGAAGAGCGTTTCGAAAACCTCAAATCCGTCTTCGGTGACCGGATTGGCCTTATTCATGGCCGTATGAACGGTGCTGAAAAAGATGAAGCCATGCGCGCCTTCAAGCAGGGCGAAACGCGGCTTCTGGTTGCCACCACCGTCATTGAAGTTGGTGTGGACGTGCCCGACGCGACCATCATCGTGATCGAACACGCCGAACGGTTCGGCCTGTCGCAGTTGCACCAGTTGCGCGGGCGTGTAGGGCGCGGCGACAAGCCATCGACCTGCCTCCTGCTCTACAAGGGACCGCTGGGCGAAATCGGTCAGGCGCGACTGAAGGTCATGCGCGAGACGGAAGACGGTTTCCGCATCGCCGAAGAAGATCTGAAACTGCGCGGCGAAGGCGAGTTGCTCGGCACGCGCCAATCCGGCACGCCGGGCTTCCGTCTGGCTTCCATCGAAGCGCATGGCGATCTGCTGGAAATCGCCCGCAAGGATGCGCGTTATGTTCTGACCAGCGATCCCGATCTGGAATCCGAACGCGGACAGGCATTGCGCGTGTTGCTCTATCTCTTCGGGCGCGATGAGGCGATAAGGCTGCTGAGAGCTGGATAGCAAAATGGCCGCTCACGCGGCCATTTCAATTACTCTATAAAGCGAGCTCTTTAACGAGCTGATTTTACTCAACCGTGACCGATTTTGCAAGATTGCGCGGCTGATCGACGTCCGTGCCCATCAGGACAGCGGTGTGATAGGCCAGCATCTGGATCGGCAGGGCGTAGACCAGCGGCGTGATGAATTCCGGTACGTCCGGCAGAACGATGGTCGCCATCGTATCGACGCTGGCGCTTTCCGCGCCCTTCTTATCGGTGATCAGGATGATACGACCGCCACGGGCTGCCACTTCCTGCATGTTGGAGACCGTCTTTTCATAAAGGCGATCAGACGGCGCAATCACGATAACCGGCATGGCTTCGTCAATCAGGGCGATAGGTCCATGCTTCAACTCGCCAGCGGCATAGCCTTCGGCGTGAATATAGGAGATTTCCTTGAGCTTCAGCGCGCCTTCCATGGCAAGCGGGAAGGACGTGCCACGCCCCAGATAGAGGACGTGATTGACCTTGGCGAGATCGGTACAAACTGCCGCGATCTCGTCTTCCAGCTTCAGCACCTGATTGAGGAAACGCGGCGCTTCGGAGAGCTGGCGCACCAGTTCCTGCTCGCGCGCATCGTCAATCGCGCCACGCGCCTTGGCGGCAGCAATAGCGAGCGACGCCATGGCCGAAAGCTGACAGGTGAAGGCTTTGGTGGAAGCAACACCAATTTCCGGCCCCGCAAGCGTCGGGAACACCGCATCGGATTCACGCGCAATGGTCGAACCAGTGACATTGACAACAGCGGCAATCTTCAAGCCTTGCGACTTGCAATAGCGCAGTGACGCCAGCGTATCCGCCGTTTCGCCGGACTGCGAAACAAACATCGCCAATGAATCCTTCGACAGCGGCATTTCGCGATAACGGAATTCCGATGCGATATCGCTATCGACAGGCAGACGGGCAATCTGTTCGAACCAGTATTTGCCGACCGATGCAGCATAGAAGGCCGTGCCGCAAGCCGAGATCGTCAGACGATCCACCTTGCTGAAATCGACCCCAACAGCTTCCTGGCGCACCTTGCCGGTGGTGAAATCGAGATAATTGGCCAGAGTGTGCGAGATCACTTCCGGCTGCTCAAACATCTCCTTCTGCATGAAGTGACGATGATTGCCCTTGGAAACGAGCATATTTGCGGTCTGCGTCTTCTGGATCGCGCGCTCGACCTGATTGTTGCTCTCGTCATAAATGGTGACACCCTTGCGGGTCAGCACAGCCCAGTCACCATCTTCCAGATAGGCAATGGTATCGGTGAAGGGCGACAACGCAATCGCGTCTGAACCGAGGAACATTTCACCATCGCCATAGCCGACAGCGAGCGGCGGTCCCTGACGGGCGCCAATGAGCAGTTCTTCATCGCCTTCAAACAGGAATGCCAGTGCGAAAGCACCATGCAGCAGCGGCAGGCAATCACGGACGGCTTCAATCGGCGATTTGCCCTTATCCAGTTCACGCGTCACGAGATGCGCAACGGCTTCCGTATCTGTTTCGGTCTGGAACTTGCGGCCTTCAGCTTCGAGCATGGCGCGCAGTTCGGCAAAATTTTCGATAATGCCGTTATGAACCACCGCGAGACGCTCGGTAATATGCGGATGCGCATTGCGCTCCACCGGCTTGCCATGCGTGGCCCAGCGTGTATGACCGATGCCGATCACGCCGGGAAGCGGCTCACCGGCCAGACGCTTTTCCAGATTGACCAGCTTGCCTTCCGCACGACGGCGATCAAGTTTGCCGCCCTGCAAAGTGGCGATACCGGCGGAATCGTAACCGCGATATTCCAGTCGTTTCAGAGCATCGACCAGAAGCGGCGCGACTTCATCCTTGCCGATAATACCGATAATTCCACACATGCATCTGCTCCAGATCTGGATCGCTTGCTTTTGCCAGCCGGTTTAAAGATTCCAGAGCAGAACAGCAAGACGAGCTGTAACCACTCGGGTCGTCTGATAGTCGATTTACTTCGATGAGGTTTTAGCCGCTTTGATGGCGGCATACTTCTCCCGCAGGATCTTTCCCCGACCTTCCTTGGTTTCCTGTCGCGCGCGACCGAAAGCCAGCGCATCAGCCGGAACATTGTCGGTGATCGTGCTGCCCGAAGCGATATAGGCGTTGTCGCCGATTTCCACCGGGGCCACCAAAGAGGAATTGGAGCCGATAAAGGCATTTTCGCCTATGATCGTCTTATATTTATTGTAGCCGTCGTAATTGCAGGTGATCGTCCCTGCCCCGATATTACTGGATGCGCCGACGGTCGCATCACCGATATAGGTCAGGTGATTGATCTTGGCGCCCTTGCGCACATCTGCGTTCTTCACTTCGCAGAAATTGCCAACCTTGGTTTTCTCGCCAAGCTTCGCGCCGGGACGCAGACGCGCGAAAGGCCCGATTTCGGCATTGGGACCAACATTCGCGCCTTCCATATGTGAGAAGGAATGAATGAGCGCACCCGACGCAATGTGCACGCCGGGACCGAAAAACACGTTGGGCTCAATAATCACATCGGCTTCCACCAGCGTATCATGGCTGAAGAACACCGTTTCGGGCGCAATCAGCGTGACACCGGCCAGCATCATCTTGCGGCGCTTGCGGTTCTGCCAGATGGCCTCGGCTTCCGCGAGTTCTGCGCGATTGTTGATGCCGATGACGTTATCGACCGGCACTTCGATAGCCGTTACGTTCAGGCCCTTGCCATGTGCAATAGCAACAATATCGGTGAGGTAATATTCGCCCTTGGCATTGTCGTTGCCAACAGCATCCAGCAGTGCCAAGGCCTCGCGTCCGCGCACGGCCATCAAGCCGCCATTGCAGAAGCCGATCTGCTTCTGAGCATCAGTCGCTTCTTTCTCCTCGACAATAGCGACCAGCTGGTCGCCTTCCTCGATCAGGCGACCGTATCCATGCGGGCTGGCCGGGCGGAAACCGATCACCACGATATCCGCTCCATCGGCCAGGCGCGCACGCGCCGCTTGCAGGGACTCCGCTTCAATCAGCGGCGTATCACCGAACACGATCAGCAGATCGTCATAACCATTTGCTATCGCCTCACGCGCAGCAAGCACCGCATGGGCCGTACCAAGGCGTTCTGTCTGTTCGAATGCTGAAACCGGGCCTGCGATCTTCTCGACCGCACCGCGCACATCTTCCGCACCGCGTCCAACGACCAGCGCGACATCACTCTTGCCTGTTCCCTGCACGGCTTTGACCACATGACAGACCAGCGGCAATCCCGCGACCGCATGCAACACTTTCGGCAAGCTGGATTTCATGCGCGTGCCTTCGCCGGCAGCAAGCACGATGGAAAGGCAAGTACGATCTGTCATGACATTGTCCAGAAATACGTGGTGTTCATCCGCTTTATCACGAAAGCGTATAAGGAAGCTTACGGATTTAGCCAAGCCGCCCGAGGACCGGGAACGTCTCCAGTAGCCAGAATGAGAAGGATTGCATACCGCCTGTCAGGAACAGGATGCCTGCAACAACCAGCAGCGCACCCATTGCCTTTTCCACCTTGCCAAGATGCACGCGGAAGCGGGACAGGAAGCGCATGAAGGCGCCGGAAAAGAGTGCTGCGATCAAAAACGGAATGCCGAGCCCCAGCGAATAGATTGCAAGCAGAAGCGCGCCCTCGCCTACGGTGCTGCTGCCGCCAGCCAGTGTCAGGATTGGGCCTAGAACCGGGCCGATACACGGTGTCCAGCCAAAGGCGAAGGCCAGCCCCATGACATAGGCGCCAAGCGGCGAAGCCGGGGCATTGCGCGCCTGAAAACGCGCCTCACGTGACAGGAACGACAGGCGCAGCAGCCCCAGGAAATTGAGGCCCATCAGGATAATCACGAGACCGGCGACAATGGCGATCTCCTGCTGCCATGCGCGCAGGAATGCGCCGATGGACGATGCGCCAGCGCCAAGCGCTACGAAAACAGTGGTAAAACCGAGCACGAAACAGATTGCGGCAAAGGCGAGTGAACGGCGGGCTGAAGGCTCGGCGGCGACCCGGGCGGCTTTATCGGCGCGAAAGTCCTCAACGCTCACACCAGCCATGTAACAAAGATAAGGCGGCACAAGCGGCAAAACGCAGGGCGACAGAAAAGACAGAGCTCCCGCACCAGCCGCCGTCATATAGGAAACATCGAGCACGATAACCTCATTCGTTCGTCAAATTGCTTGCTGCCCCGGCTATCCGAAGGCTTATATAGACCAAGTTGTGATTACCATTGAATATTTTCAATGGAACATCTCGTTAGATCACAAGTTTGCCCTAAATCAGGATCATTCCGCGCCTTAATATAAATTATTTGATTGCTCCAACGGAACGATGCACCGATGAGCTTGATTGATGATGATGCACCTTCCATCCCGACAACAGTATCGCCCGGACCTTTTGGCTGGGTGAGACGATACCAGCATTTTCTTTTTCCGGTGGCGGGCATCGCCATCGCACTGTTGGCGATTTATGTTCTGGAGACAATGCTCCAGCATACGTCGCGTTCGGAAACGCTGGCGGCGCTGCATAGCATTTCCTGGACGACGCTGGCGCTGGCCGTATTCTTCACAATACTGAGCTATGCAGCCGTCGCCCTTTACGACGTCGTCGCAGTCGATACCATCGCGCCCAATCAAATACCGCGCCGCATTGCTGCCGTCGCCGGTGCTGCGGGCTATGCGATTTCCAATGCGCTTGGCTTTTCGCTTCTGACCGGTGGTGCTCTGCGATACCGCATTTATGCCGCCGAAGGCGTCAGCCTTGCGGATATCGGCAAGATTGTCGGCACATCGTGGTTTGCGATCTGGTTCGCGCTGATCATCATGGTCGGCGCTGCACTCCTCATCGACCCGCAGGACGTACCGTGGCTGTCCACCATCGATTCGCGCATTGATATTATTGCTGGCGTCGTCATCCTCGGCGGCATTGGCTGGCTGATCTACTGGCTGTCGCATGGCGAGCGCAGCGTCAGAATAGGCTCGTTCAGCCTCCGCCTTCCCAATTCCAAGGGCGCGCTGATCCAGATCTGCGCCGGACTGGTCGATGTCGGCGCTGCCGCGGCCACCCTCTATGTCCTCATGCCTTCAGAAGCAGTGCCAAGCTTTGCCGTCTTCGCGCTTGTCTATGTGATCGCCATTGTTCTGGGCATTGCCAGCCATGCGCCCGGCGGCCTCGGCGCTTTCGAAGCGACCATCATCGCCGGATTGGGCCTTGGCGGAAAACCGGACGCCATTGCCGCCCTGCTCGCTTATCGTATCATTTACACGGTCATGCCGCTGGTCGTCGCTACCGCCGGTATTCTCGTCTGGGAAGCCATGCGGCGGCGGCAGATGCTGGGCAAGCAGGCGGCCTTCGCCAAACGGCTGTTCGAGCCGCTGGTGCCGAGCCTTTCCGCTGGCATCATCTTTCTGGGCGGCATCATCCTGCTGATTTCAGGCGCAACGCCCAATTTGCGCTATCGCGTCGAACTGCTCTCCGACATCGTGCCAGAATTCCTGATGGAAATGTCGCATCTGGCGGCAAGCCTCGTGGGTGTCGCGCTGCTGATCGTTGCGCGCGGCCTTTCCAAGCGGCTGGAGCGAGCATGGGTGGCGGCCATGGCGCTTCTGCTCAGCGGCGCTGTATTTTCGCTCGCCAAGGGCCTCGATTGGGAAGAAGCCGTCATTCTCTGCATCTTCGCCGCGACGCTCTGGAGCTTCCGCGATTCCTTCTATCGCCGCCCGATATCCGGACCATTCGAGCTAAGCTGGAACTGGATCACCACTGTCGGCACGACAGTGCTTGTTTCCACATGGCTTGGCTTCTTTGTCTATCGCCATGTCGAATATTCAAGCGACCTGTGGTGGGACTTTGCATGGAGCGGCAATGCGCCCCGCTTCCTGCGTGCGACCGTGCTGGTCTTTGCGCTGGTCGCCGCTGTCGGCCTGCATTCGATCATCAACCGTAACAGCCACCGCAGGCGCAAGGTCGATTATTCGATCCCGGAAGCCGTTCCAAATCTGGTTGCAGAATGCCCGCACACAGATGCCGCACTGGCCATGCTGGGCGACAAGCAATTCCTGATGGCGCCGGATAACAGCGCGTTCATCATGTATGCGCAGTCCGGCGGCAGTCTGATTGCGCTCGGCGAGCCGATTGGCAATCCTGAAACCGGCAAGGAAGCGGCATGGTCGTTTCACGCACTTGCCGACAAATTGGCCGTTCGCACGGTTTTCTACGGCGTTGGCCCGCAAAGCCTGCCGCTGTTTCTGGATATGGGGCTGGTCGCGCTGAAACTGGGCGAAGTCGCCCGCGTGAACCTGACTGACTTCTCGCTCGAAGGACCACGCCGCCAGCCATTCCGCTATGCCGACCGAAAGATCGACAAGGATGGTTTCACCTTCGAAATCATCCCGGCTGCCGAAGTTGCACCGCTCATTCCGCGTCTGCGTGAAATTTCTGATGCCTGGCTCGACTTCAAGTCCGGCAGCGAAAAAGGCTTTTCTCTGGGCTATTTCGACGACGACTATATGAAGCGCTTCGACGTTGCCGTGTTGAAACAGGAAGGCGAGATCGTCGCTTTCGCCAATTTGTGGCGCGGTGCCGACAAGCACGAAATCACCGTGGACCTGATGCGTTATATGCCCAATGTGCATAAGCTGCTGATGGACGCGCTGTTCGCCAAGCTTTTGATGAACAGCAAGGCCGAAGGCTACAAATGGTTCAATCTCGGCGCGGCCCCGCTTTCCGGTTTGAGCGGCAGCAGGCTCGCCTCGCGCTGGAACCGGCTCGGTTCCTTCATCTACAAGCGCGGTGCCGATCTCTATCATTTCGACGGATTGAAAGCCTTCAAGGAGAAATTCGATCCTGTCTGGACCCCGCATTACATGGTCTGCCCCGGCGGACTGGAAACACCACGCGCCCTGCTCGATGCGACAACCCTGATTAATGGCAGCCCATTGGAGTTCATCCGTAAATGAAGAAAGAACGCGTCCTCTTTACCGTGGTCGGGCTTGCGCTGTTGGGAGCGGCGGGCGTTTACGGCTCGCTGCATACCGGCAAGATCGCCCGCATGTGGACCAAGCTCACGGGTTCCGAAGAGCCGGTCATTCATGCAAGCGCCGAACGGCTGTCGAACATCCCGGTCTATATGCCCAACGGTGACCCGGTCGGGCTTACGATCCTGCTCAGCGACGAGGCCGGCATCGGCGAAAAGGAACGCGCCTATACGGATGCGCTGCTGGCCAAGAACATGATCGTTCTGCCGGTTGAACTCGGTCCATGGCGCGCTTCGCTCGATAAGGAAGACGGCGAGTGCAACTATCTCGACTCCGATTTTGAGGCCATTGCCAAGGAAGCACTGCGCGGGCTCGATCTCGACGTCTATTTCCATCCTGTGTTGACCGGCATCGGACAAGGCGCGACCATCGCCTATGCCGCCGCTTCGGATTCGCCCGATGCGACCATTGCAGGCGCTGTCTCGCTCGACCCGGCTCCCGCCAAGACCCGCCTGCCCTCCTGCACGGAAAAGGCAGCCGCGACGAAGACACCGGATGGCGCCTTCACCTATGCCTATGATTCCGAGATACCAGCACCTGCGCTGGTGATGAGCCCTCCTGGAGGCGAAACCAACAATCCGGTCGAAGCACGGCAAAAGAACATCGCCGTTCTCCAGAGCGGGAAGGATTTCCCGACACGCATGAAAATGGCGGTGGATAATATCGTCGCCATGGCCGATCAGGACGCCAAGAACGAAGCTCTGCCGATTGTCGATCTTCCCGCCAAGGGCGGCAATGGCGATATGGTCGCTGTGTTCTATTCTGGTGACGGCGGCTGGCGCGATCTCGACAAATCTATCGGCGAATGGCTTCAGGCCAATGGCGTGCATGTCATCGGCGTTGATTCGCTGCGTTATTTCTGGTCGGAACGCACACCGGAAGAAATCGCCAAAGACACGACGGCCATGATCAAGAAGGCCGACCCGACAGGCAAATTGCCCGTTGCCGTGCTCGGCTATTCCTTCGGGGCCGACACATTCCCCTTCGCATGGAAGTATCTCGATCCGTCCATTCAGGACCGCACCAGAATGATCGGGCTGCTTGGCGTCGAAACCACGACGACCTTCCAGGTTTCCATCGAGGGCTGGCTTGGCATGGATGGCGACAAGGATGTCGTTCCGGCAATTTCCAGCATTCCGCTCGACCGCGTCGTCTGCGTCTACGGCGAAGAGGAAGAAGACACCGCCTGCACGGCAAAAGAGCTGAAGGGCATGGAAGTCATGAAACTGGCTGGCGGCCACCACTTCGACGAAAATTACGAGCCGATTGCAGCAGCCTTGCTCGACAAGATGCGCGCTCGCGCTGGTTTGCCTCCGCGCCCGTCAAGCTGACGGGCCGGGTTGCCAAAAGTACTAACCCTTTATCGCGCCTGACGGATTTTGCGCGCCAAGCGCGCGCTGTACCGCCACGCGGGCCGATGCCAGATCGGGCATGACCCAGTTTGGCTCGCCGCCCAAAAACTTGTCGAGGAAGGCTATTGCATAGCCCGGCATGTCGGCCACGTTTTCCCGGTAAGACCACCAGGTCCGCAGATCATCCGCACAGGCGTCGATATCCTGCGCCACGCCAAATTCCTGCTCCTGCACTGCGGCAATCGCGCAGATGCAGTAGTTGGTGTAGAGGAAGCCCTCTGGCCAGAAAGCGATAATATCGTGTTGCGGCGTGTTCTCACCCTCGGTTGCCTTCGGGATCGATAGCGCTCTGGCAGGCGACAGGCGGATCAGTTCACGCAGAACAAGACCGGCGGCAAAGGTGATGAAATCCTTGCGGTCCACCTTGGCATAACGCTTGTTTTGCTCGACCAGCTCAACCCAGTTCAGAAAAGCTTCCGTCAGTTTCTGCTCGTCGATATCGTAATCGACACCATAAACATCGTGGAGAAGGCTGGCGTGTTTGCGAAACGTCGCCCTGAACCAGCGCAACTGCCGCAAGCGGCGTCGCAAGTCCGGCATCGATGCCATCTGGTTCTTCAAAAGCAAATCCATATTCCACGCCTCCAACGCCGACAGACCATATGCGAAACAACAGCAGTTGTCAGCTTGTCCGCCCGACGATATTTACCTCATAATTATACATATTGACATTTAAGAAAACAAATGTTCTGTGAAGAGACGGAGACTGGCGGCGCCTGAAGACGCATCAAGCCTCCGGTGGAGGAGGAGAAAATGGCTATCTGGCAATGGGCTTTACTGGCTTTGGCTCTTTTATGGGGAGTCCAATCGCTGGGCGTCTGGTTTCAGATGCGCCATTACTCCGACGTGCTGAAAGGCGTCACATCCCGCTACTCTGACGGATTCGTCGGTGCGGGTCATGTGCGCGGGCGCTTCGGCAAAGGCGTTATTGTCATGATTGTGGTCGACCGCGACCTGAAAGTCCGCCGTTTCCTGGAAATGAGCGGGCGAACCGTGTTTGCGAAATTCAAGCGGCAGGAAGCCTATGAGGGCATGCCGCTCAACGCCTTGCGGCGCGAACAGGAAGCGCTCGAAAAATCGCCCGTCAATGCTGCCGCAAAGCAGGCGATGGACCAGATCGACCGCATCAGGGAACAATCCGACGGCGCGTCTCTCGAAGGACTGAAACTGGCACACGCCTGAGTGCGTGTCCAATCTGGAAGCAGGTAAACAAACAGGCGCATCCCGAAAACTGTGCAACGTTTTCGGACAAGATGTGGGGCAAAACAAACAGATAGAGCACTTCCAATGTCCTGGCGGGTGGAAATGCTTAAGGGGTATCGCCCGACGAGGACGGGCGGCGAGGAGGAGAAATGTCTATAGCTGCAATGCTGGCGCAAGGCGCCGATACGACCTTACAATCCTTGCATGTGGCCAGCCAGATGGCAGCCAACATGGCAACGGATGCAGTGTTTCACGGCAAGCTCGCCGTCGAACACGGCAGCAATAACCTTGTGCAGCTCGCACAGGCGACCGGCGCGGACAATCTGACTGTCGATCAGTTCAAGGAGCGTCTGCAACACGTCACGCAGGAAGAACAGCTGGGCTGGCTTGCCTCTATCGGCAAGCACTTCATCGGCATCTTCCAGAAGGGCGGCGAAGTGTTTTCCGGTTTCGTGACCGGCATCATTCCGACGCTGGTGGTTCTGATGACCGCCTTCTACGCAATCACCGAACTGGTCGGTGAAAAGCGCGTGCATGGTCTTGCACAGGGCGCGGGCCGCATCGCGCTGACCCGTTATACGGTTCTGCCGGTCCTGTCGGTGTTCTTCCTGACCAACCCGATGGCCTATACCTTCGGTTCGTTCCTTGAGGAAAAGCACAAGCCTGCCTTCTACGACGCGGCAGTGTCCTATGTGCATCCGCCGCTTGGCCTCTTCCCGCATATCAATCCCGGCGAATATTTCGTCTGGGGTGGCGTGCTCGTTGCTCTGCTTGAGCTGGAAAAGAAGGGTGCCGTGCCCAATGGTTATCACGTCAATGTGGCCATCTGGTACGCCCTCGTCGGCCTCGTCGTGATCCTGCTCAAGGGCATGCTCACCGAACGCATCACCGCCATCATGGCGCGCCGTCAGGGCGTCGAGCTCTAAGGCGCGCGGGAGGACATCATGGCCAAGACCTATAAGTCAGTCAAAATTTCTCACGGCTCCGGTGGTTGGGGCGGCCCGCTCGTCATTCAGCCGACCGAGCAGCGCAACAAGATCGTATCCGTGACCGGTGGCGGCATTCATCCGCTTGCCAAGCAGATCGCCGAAATGACCGGGGGCGAAGCCGTAGACGGTTTCCGCGCACCGCCCATTGAAAGCGAAATGGCCGTCGTCGTGGTTGATTGTGGCGGCACCGCACGTTGCGGCGTCTATCCACGCAAGCGCATTCCAACCGTCAATCTGACGCCCGTCGGCCAGTCCGGCCCGCTGGCGCAGTTCATCACCGAAGACATTTATGTCTCCGGCGTGAAACCCGAAAATGTCGTTCCTGCCGATGGTTCTGAGGCTCCGGCCGCCGCTGCTTCCATTGGAGCTGCCGCCGCCAAGGCCGAAGAAAAGCCAGCAGCACCTGTTGATACCTCGAACGATGGCGGCATGGTCGGCTTTATCAGCCGCATCGGTCGCGCCATGGGTCGCGTCGTCGGCATTTTCTTCAATGCTGGTCGTCGCACCATCGATCAGGTCATCCGCAACGTTCTGCCATTCATGGCGTTCGTGACGATGCTGATCGGTCTCATTCTCTACACCGGCATCGGCGATATTCTCGCCCAGCCAATGGGACCGCTCGCCAACAATATCGTCGGCCTGCTCATTCTGTCGGCCATCTGCGGTCTGCCATTCCTGTCTCCGATCCTCGGACCGGGCGCGGTCATTGCGCAGGTGGTGGGTGTGGCAATTATCGGCCCGCAGATTGCCAATGGTACCATCGCTCCGGCAATGGCCCTGCCCGCGCTCTTCGCCTACAACACGCAGGTCGGTTGCGACTTCGTGCCGGTGGGTCTGGCGCTCGGTGAAGCCAAGCCGAAGACGATTGAAATCGGCGTGCCTGCGATCCTGATCAGCCGCCAGATCATGGGCCCTGTCTCAGTGCTCATCGCCTGGCTCGTCAGCCTCGCCGTGCTTTGACGCAAACTGGCTCGTCGCATCAAAGCGGCGAGCCGTTCCTCTAATCCTCTGTTTTAACGCGCATCTTTTCCGAAAACCGTTTCACACTTTTCGGGATGCGCTCAAATATCTGCCTTTTAATATTCGACATCCTCATCTCCCCAATAATTGGAGGGTGTCGGTTGAGTGAAATTGAAAAGGACTGCCGCCATGCCGATACATCTCAAGACACGGATCACCGCAATCGGTCCCGAAGTGGCTGATCTCGCCGAAGGCGGCGTTCTGATCCTGTTTGCCGAGGGGTCCCCGCCTGAGCTGGCAGAAGTCTCGGTAATGCACGCCGTCGAAGACGGCCCGCAGGAAGCCGCACCGCCGGTTGGCGCGCTCATCGCCATTGGCGACCTGACGGCACGCATTACGGCTGTCGGAACAAGCGCCTGGCAGAAAGTGCGTGACATCGGTCACGTGGTAATATCGTTTACCGGCGCCGACTCGACCGATCGCCCGGGCGAAATCTGTGCCAGCGAAGTTGACGGTGCCGCTCTGGTTGCTGTGCTGCGCGAAGGACATACGATCGTCATCAGCGACTGATCTCAAGAAGCATTCATGATCCAAGGCTCTCAAATGGAACGCTCCACCATCGTCCGGGTGCATGAAGGGCTGCATGCACGCCCCGCAACCCGCTTCGTCAAGCTCGCCAAGGGGTTCGAGTGTAATATCGAGATCGCAAAGAGCGGCAAAAGCGTCAGCGCGAAAAGCTCCGTCAAACTCATGCTGCTCGGCGTTAAGGAAAATGACGAAGTCACCGTGCGTGCCGAAGGGGCCGACGCAATTGAAGCGCTGGAAGCGCTGATCGGCTATCTCGAAAACCCGCGTGCGGGGCTTGAAGAAAGCGAAGGCGCAGCGGTTGCTGCCGTCGCAGAAGCTGCTCCCGTCGTTGTCGCTCCGGTCGCAAACGCTGCGGTTACAGCGTTGCCGGAAGGGCAGATCAAGGGCGTTGCCGCCAGCGAAGGTCTTTCGCTTGGTGAGGCGTTTCCGTTTTTCCCAGCCGAAATCACGCCGGGAACCGGCAAGTTGGCAGCAGACGAAATCGAACCGGAGATCAGCCGTTACGAGGCGGCCGTCGCGACTGTTCAGGAACGGATGGAACATTCGCTCGCGCGTGGCGATCTGGCCGAAAGCGATCGCGGTATCGTTGCCGCGTTGAAGGACATCGCCTCCGACGACAGCCTGCGGGATGAAGCACTTGCGCTCATTCGCGGCGGGATGGATGCCGTCTCTGCGACGCTCGGTGCCGCCTCGGCGGTCGCCCAGCAATTTGCAAGCCTCGACGATCCATATCTCAACGCCCGTGCCGATGATGTGCACGCGATCAGCCGCCAGATATGCCTCGCTTTGCTCGGTCAGGAAGATCTCAATCTCGACGGTCTACCGGACGGTGCCATTCTGATTGCCGAAGACATTGGTGCCTGGGATCTGGCGCGCGCACCGCTGAAGCGCATCCGCGGCGTTGTTTGCGGCCATGGCGGTGCGACCTCGCATGTCGCCATCATTGCTCGCACGCACGGAATCCCGGCGGTGCTTGGGCTTGGCGACGCCGTTCATACGCTGAAGACGGCGCGCAAGGTCGCTGTCGACGGCAGCGCCGGTATTGTTCATCAGGATCCGGATGCCATCGTTCTGGCTGATATCGAAAGCCGCATTGCAAAAGCCACGGAAGAACAGCGTGCGCTGGACAAGTATCGTGATTTCATTCCGCGGCGTGCCGATGGCGTGACGATTGAAGTTGCGGCCAATCTCGGCGCTTTGGAGGAAATCGAAGCGGCACAGACTGCTGGTGCGATGGGCATCGGCCTTTTCCGCACCGAACTTCTGTTCATGAAGCATATCCATTTGCCGTCTGAAGACATGCAGATGGAAACCTATGCGGCGCTTCTGCGGGCTTTTGCACCACAGTCCGTCATTGTCCGCACACTCGATATCGGCGGTGACAAGCCCGTCGCCGGCATTGAGTTTCCTGAAGAGGAAAACCCCTTCCTCGGCTGGCGCGGCATCCGCATGTGCCTTGACCGCCCGGAAGTGTTCAAGCCGCAATTGCGAGCCCTGCTTCGCGCTGCCGTGCATGGCAATCTGAAGGTCATGCTGCCCATGGTTTCCGATATTGAGGAAATCCGGGCGACAAAGGTTCTTATTGCCGAATGCGAGCGCGAGCTGGCGGCGGAAGGCAAGCCTTACGGCACATTTGAACTCGGCGTGATGATCGAAACACCGGCAGCGGTTTTTGCCGCCGATCAACTGGCCAAGGAATCCGCGTTCTTCTCCATCGGCACCAACGATCTGACGCAATATGTGATGGCGGCAGACCGGCTCAACCCGACGGTGGCAAAGCTGAACGACGTGCACCATCCAGCCGTGATGGCAGCCATTGAAATGACTGCGAAAGCGGCCACATCGGCGGGCATCATGGTGGGCATGTGCGGGGAAGCAGCAGGCAAGCCGGATCTCATTCCGGAATTTATCCGCATGGGATTGACCGAGCTCAGCATGAGCCCAGCTTCCATTCCCCGTGCCAAAAAAATCATCGCCGACCTGTTCGGCGCATGAACCGCCTCGGTTAAGGCAAATGGGCGATCAGCGTCGCGAAGAGGGTTTCGAGCTTCTTCGCGTCGCGGGTCTCCGCCGCAACCACCAGCCGCTCATACCGTGCTTCCAGCACCATGAACACGCTTTCCAGCGGGTCGATATCGGCGAGGTCGGCAGGCTTTACAGTCGCCAGCCCGCAGGACAGGCAAGCGGCGGCAAGCCCGATCACTTCCGCCTTGCGCAGATTTTCCGGATCGCACGAGGCTTCAGACGACATCGAGCGCACAGGCCTTTCAGCCAGAGACTCCAGAAACAGCGCGGTCAGCGCCTGTGCAACCGTTGCTGTATCGCGCAGAACGTCCGCATGTTTGCGCAGCAGACGCCCGTGGATCACGGAAAAAGCCGCTTCGTGGATCAGCGCATTTTCGAGTCCGTAACGGCGCATCGTCCCCTTGAGGAAATAATACATATCGCTGCGGAAACCCCGCGCGCCTTCCGCGCCGGTGCCAAAATAGAAGGAAAGGCTGCGCATCTGCGGCGCGCCATGATGTTTGGCCGGTTCGGACGAGATGAACGAAATCGAGATCGCTTCTGCGGCGGTCAGCGCCGTATCCATCACGCCTGCGGCATGGCCCAGCAGAGCTTCCGGTGCAGGCAGACTGTTTTCGGGCGTATGCGCAGTTTGCCGGGCGCGCCTTATGACATAGCGCACGTCCCGCAGACGGTCTTTCAGACTAACAGCGATTTCATCAGAAAGTGTGCGCAGCATGACTGATCTCTTCGCTCCTTGCTAGGCCAACAATCGTATCTTAACCGATACAAAAGAAGTATTGTTTTCCTCGTCCAGGAAAAGCAATAGGTTCCATATTCACAAAGACGCAAACTGTAAGAATTTTGGGGAATCGATTTGAAAAAGACCGCCAAGGGGAAACGGAACGCAGCTGAAACCAACGACCTTCTGGTTGGATCCGAAGGCGTTGCAGCGGAAAACCGCACCAGCCGCCTCAGAACCCGTGCGGCGTGGATGTATTACGTCGAGCAGATGACCCAGAGCGATATTGCCGATGCGCTGGGTGTCGGTCGTGTGACCATCGTGCGTCTCCTTGCCGATGCGCGCGCCCGCAATGAGGTGAAGATCACCATCGAAGGCAAGCTTTCGGCATTGACGGCGCTGGAAGCGGCCCTTGAAAAGGCTTTCGGGCTGGAACAGGCCATTGTCGCGCCCCTTTCCTCCGCCGACACCGATCCGATTCCGCCCATCAGTGCTGCGACAGGTGCCTATCTGTCGGAAAAAATCCAGCATGGCATGCGCATTGGCGTCGGCTGGGGTCGCACCTTGTCCAGCACCTTGCAGCATATCGGCTCGCGCCCGGTCAACGATCTGAAGGTTATTTCGCTGCTGGGCGGCATTGTGCAGCCACGACGCTCCAACCCGCCGGAATTTGCCTGGCAATTCGCGCAAATGCTGCAAGGCGAAGGCTACCTTATCCCCGCGCCTGCCCTTGTGGACAGCAAGGAGACCCGAACCGCATTGATCGAGCGCTGTGGTCTCAATACGGTTCTGGACATGGCCGAAGATCTCGACATGGTGCTACTCAGCATCGGCGGCATCGAAACGGCCAGCAGCACATCGTACCGCGTGGGCCTTGTGGATGACCAGCAAAAGCAATCATTGCTCGCCAATGGCGCAGTCGGTGACGTTCTGTTCCACTTCTACGACGCCGATGGCCGTATCGTTGATGATCCTGTGCATGAACGCGTCATGTCTGCCAGCATCGAAAGCTTGCAGAAAACGCCGCAACGTCTCCTCACATCCGGCGGCACGGAAAAGATCGAAGCGCTTCTGGGTGCGATGAAGCTTCTGCGTCCAACGGTTTTCATAACCGACGAGGAAAGCGCTGCCGAAATGCTCCGCCGCATCGGTCATTCCGTTCCGAACTGAAGCGTAAAATACAGATAATACAAACAGATAGAGCGCTTTCGTGATCTTACACGAAAGCGCTCTATTCAATTCAGCCAAAGTCGCTGCGGCGAAATTACTTGCGCAGTTCGGCTTCGATTTCGTCCAGAACCTTGTCCTTGCCGATACCGGTCAGGAAAGCGAGACCCTTGATCACCCGCTTTTCGACTGCGGCGGAAATCGGCGTCGTCGAGACGATGAAATCGACATTGTCAGCCAGTGAGGGCACCTCGGTAGCCTTGGCCTGCTGCGCATTGAAGGTCAGCCCGCGCTTTTTCATTTCTTCGGTCACGGCGGCATTCACAGCGGTGGATGTTGCCACGCCGGTGCCGCAGGCAAAGAGAATCGTTTTCATTTTGGCCATTTTGTTTCCTCCGATTAGCCCAGCACAACTTCAACGTCAGCGAGCGTGCGCGCATTCTTTAAATTGTCCAGCGCGTCCTCATTTTGAATCGTCGCCATAACCTGCTGCAAGGTCTCGATCTGCTTGTCCTTGTCATTGATGGCAAGCAGGAAAACAAAACCGACAGGCACTTCCTCTTCCGGATCTTCCATATTGGAAAAGATGACGGGAGATTTCAGCGTAGCGAAAGCGATGCCCGCTTTCAGGACATGCTCAGGATCAGTATGCGGAACGGCGACGTTTTCTTCGCGCTCCAGCGGCAGACCGGTTGGCATGGTCTGTTCCCGCTTCACGACCGCATCCGCATAGCTTGGCTTTACATAACCGAGCCGTTCCAGCTTTGCTGCCAGAATACGGATGATCTCCTCATTGGTTTTGGCCTCGCTCTGCAGCTCTATCGCTTCAGGGTCGAGAAAAGCCATCAGGCCGTTCGCCATTCCATCCTCCATTTCAGATAGCCGCATACCTCTCCGGTATGCGGCCAGTATTGCTTTTGTGCCTTACCAGTTGTTCTGCTCGGCTGGCTCGTCTTCTGCACCGGCTGCCCGTTCCCAACCATCGGTGTTGCGACGATAGAGAATGAACAGCACTGCGATGACAACTGCGAGAGCCGCAATGCCGACCACGCCCAACCACTGGATTGCGGCGATGATGACATAAGGCACCCACAGGAAGCCGTCGACAACAGAAGTGATCTGCAGCGCGTTTTCCGGCAGTTTGAAGCCGGACGCAACGGCAGCACTCGTGAAGAGCGGAGCAAGCGCATTGGCCACATAGAAGCCGATGGCGAGTGTCACGGTACCGACGACAACCATGCGGAACACATTGCCCTTCAACAGCGGCGCAGTCATGGCGACGATGAACGGGATAACCGCAAGATCGGCGAACAGGATGACGCGGTTGCCCGGCAGAATCACCGACAGGATGATCGCGATAGGCACGAGGATCAGCGACGACGAGATTGCAGCCGGGTGGCCGATCAGGATTGCCGAATCAAGACCAACCAGCAGTTCGCGGTCGCCGGTGCGCTTGCGCACGAATTCCTGTGCGGCGTCAGAAACCGGCAGCAGGCCTTCCATCAGGATTTTGACCATGCGCGGCAGAAGCAGCATCACGGCGGCAAGCGTCATGCCGGTGCCGAGCACCTTGGCCAGCACATGGCCGAAATCGCCTGCATTGTAGAAAGCGATCAGGCCGAGCACGAGACCGATGATCAGGCCCAGAACCACAGGCTCACCGAAGACGCCGAAGCGGCGCTCGATGGTTTCGGTGCTGATGTGGATCTTGTTGATGCCAGGAATGCGATCCATGATCCAGTTGAGCACGATAGCGATCGGCAGAATCTGCGCCGATGCCAGATGCGGCACCGAAACGCCCGGAACGCCATAGAACTGCTGCACGGCGCGTGCCGACCAGTCAGCAAACAGAAGCGACAGAGCGGCAACGAGGGCTGCAACGATAATGCCATAGGCCAGATTGTCCGTTGCGGCGACGACGAGCGAGCCGACAAAGGCAAAGTGCCAGAAATTCCACACGTCGACATTGAGTGTGCGGGTCCAGCGCATCAAAAGCAGCACGATATTGACCAGAATGCCGACCGGAATCACCCAGAGGCCCACGGACGAACCGAAAGCGATGGCGGCAGCCGAAGGCCAGCCAACATCAACGATGTCGCGCTTGATACCTGTATTGGTAACGATGGCCTGAGCCACCTCGCCAATGGAGGTGAACATCAGCCCCAGAACGAGGTTGATACCGATAAAGGCGACGCCGATGGTGACGGCCGCACGGAAGGCTTTGCCCACCTTTGCGCCAAGAACCACGGCAATAATGAAGATGACGATGGGGAGCAGGACCGTCGCTCCCAACGTATCGATGGCAGATTTCAGGCCGCTTAGAAATGCGTCCATAGTTTTCTCCTCCCCCCAGTCATTCTCCAACGAATGCCAGGCCGTTCGAACGCTTGTATCAAGTTCCGCGCCGTATGCCCCCACAATCGATTTTGTTGTGTTGCATTTTGAAACACCGGGCAGAACATTTGTTTTTTATATCAGACCAATGTTTGTTCACAAGCGTTAAAGCGCGGTAAGGAATAACAGGTTCGACGAGTGTGATAAATGTACACTCGTATTGACTTGGAAACAAATGTTCATTATCGACTATTGGAAGAGAGGCGTGAAGGCGCCTGGAGGAACATCAGGAGGAAAAGATGGCGACGAATGTGGCGTTGACGGGCTTGGCACGTGATATGCAGGCGCGTGCGGACAGCGGGCGGCCGATCCGCATCGGGCTGATTGGCTCCGGCGAAATGGGCACCGATATCGTAACGCGCGTGGCGCATATGCCTGGCATCGAAATTGGCGCCATTTCCGAACTGCGCGTTCCAAACGCTTTGAAAGCAGTTGATATCGCCTATCAGGAAGAAGGTCACGGCAAGGAAGTTTCGAACGCCTCCGAACTGACCTCGGCCATGGAAGGCGGCAAGGTTGCCGTTACGGACAATGCCAACCTGATCCTCGAAAATGATTTGATTGATGTTGTGATCGACGCCACCGGCGTTCCGGCTGTAGGCGCTGAAATCGGCCTGCGCGCCATGGAACATGGCAAGCATCTCGTGATGATGAATGTCGAAGCCGACGTCACCATCGGCGCTTACCTCAAGGCTGAGGCCGACCGTCTGGGCGTTACCTATTCGCTCGGTGCTGGCGACGAGCCGTCTTCCTGCATGGAACTGATCGAATTCGTTTCCGCCATGGGTCACCCCATCGTTGCCGCTGGCAAGGGCAAGAACAACCCGCTCAATATCGACGCCATTCCCGATGACTATCTGGAGGAAGCCAAGCGCCGCAACATGAATGTGCGTATGCTGGTTGAGTTCGTCGACGGCTCCAAGACCATGGTTGAAATGGCGGCCATCGCCAATGCTACCGGCCTTGTGCCCGACAAGCCAGGCATGCACGGCCCTGCCGCAACGCTCGACCAACTCAACAAGACGCTGATTCCGGAAAAGGATGGCGGCGTGCTGTCGAAGGTCGGCGTGGTGGATTATTCCATCGGCAAGGGCGTTGCACCCGGCGTCTTCGTTGTCGCCGACATGTCGCATCCGCGCGTTTCCGAACGCATGGAAGATCTGAAAATGGGCAAGGGTCCATATTTCACCTTCCACCGCCCATATCACTTGACCTCGCTTGAAGTTCCACTGACCTGCGCCCGCGTCGTGCTTTACGGCAAGCCGGATATGGTGCCGCTGGCCAAGCCCGTTGCCGAAGTTTGCGCAGTCGCCAAGAAGGACATGCAGCCGGGCGAAAAGCTCGATGCCATCGGCGAATATTGCTACCGCGCCTGGATCATGACGTCTGGCGAAGCGCGCACTGCGCATGCCATTCCCTGCGGCCTTCTTCAGGGCGGCAGCGTGACGAAGCCGATCAAGAAGGGCGAACTCATCACCTATGACAATGCAGCCGTCGCGCCGGGTTCGAAGATTGCCGAACTGCGCGCCCGCCAGGACAAGCTCGTTTACGGAGCATAAGGAGCCGCACCATGGTTCAAGCCAGAAAGATTGATGCGCAGGCAGCGGATCGCCACAACCTGCCCTTCGCTTTCCGTACCTATTCTCCGGAACAGCTGAAGGAAGCGTTGCACAAGATGTATCTCATCCGCCGCTTCGAAGAAGGCGCGGAAGAAAGCTACACGCGCGGTTTCATCCACGGCACGATGCACCTGTCGATTGGACAGGAAGCAAGCGCCATGGGTTCCTGCCTGCCGCTGACCGAAGATGACATGATCACCTCGACCCATCGCGGCCATGGTCATTGCATCGCCAAGGGCGCAGATGTGAAGCGCATGTTTGCCGAGTTCTTCGGCAAGGAAACCGGCTATTGCAAGGGCCGCGGCGGCTCGATGCACATTGCCGACGTTTCCAAGGGCAATCTCGGCGCCAATGGCATTGTCGGCGGCGGTATTCCGATCGCAGTCGGTGCTGCCCTTTCCGCCAAAAAACAGAAGAACAACAAGGTTGTCGTGTCGTTCTTCGGCGATGGCGCCAACAATGAAGGCGCTTTCCATGAAGCGCTCAACATGGCTTCCGTCTGGAAGCTGCCGGTCGTTTTCGTCTGCGAAAACAACGGCTATGGCATGTCTACTTCAACCAAGCGTTCAACGGCGGTGGCCAATGTCGCGGACCGTGCCTCGGCCTACAACATGCCGGGCAAGGTCGTGGACGGCAACAACCTCTCCGACGTGGCCGAGGCCATCAACGAGGCGGTGGAACGCGCACGGCGCGGCGAAGGCCCTTCGCTGATCGAAAACAAGACCTACCGACTGCGCGGTCATTCGAAGAGCGACCGCAACCGCTATCGCACCAAGGAAGAGATCGAGGATTGGGCGAATAATCGCGATCCTATCGCGCATTTCGAGGCTGATCTGAAGGCTTATGGCGTGATCGACGACAAGGAGATCGAAGCCATTCGGGCCAATGTCGAGAAGGAAATCGCTGACGCAATTGAATTCGCGAAGAACAGTCCTTCTCCCGACCTCACCAACCTGACCCGCGACGTATATACGGACGAAATCTGATCATGGACACCACAATCCGCGAGTTGAGCTATTCGCAAGCCATTCAGGAAGCCATGGCGATTGCCATGGAGCGCGACGACCGCGTTTTCCTGATGGGCGAGGACATCGGCGTCTATGGCGGCGCGTTTCAGGTTACCGGCGATCTCGTGCATCGCTTCGGTGAAGACCGCGTCATGGACACGCCTATTTCCGAACTGGGCGGCGCTGGCGTCGCCGTCGGCGCAGCGCTCACCGGCATGCGCCCGATCTTCGAATTCCAGTTCTCCGACTTTGCCGCTCTGGCCATGGAACAGATCGTCAATCAAGCCGCAAAAATCCGCTATATGCTGGGTGGTGCGGTTTCGGTGCCGCTGGTCATGCGCTTTCCCGCCGGTTCCGGCACGGGTGCCGCTGCACAGCATAGCCAGAGCCTCGAAGCCTGGCTTGGCCATGTGCCGGGTCTGAAAGTCTTGCAGCCATCCACGCCGCATGACGTCAAGGGCATGCTGCTTGCAGCCGTTGAAGACCCAGATCCGGTCATGATCTTCGAGCACAAGTTGCTTTACAAGATGAAAGGCCCGGTGCCTGAAGGCTATTACACCGTGCCAATCGGCAAGGCCGAAGTGGTGCGCGAAGGCCGCGATCTCACCATTGTCGCGACCGCCATCATGGTGCACAAGGCACTGGATGCGGCGGCAGAACTGGCCAAGGAAGGTATCGACGTCGAAGTCATCGATCTGCGCACCGTGCGCCCGATTGACCGCGACACGATCATCAAGAGCGTCAAGAAGACCTCCAAGCTGCTTTGCGTCTATGAAGCTGTGAAAACGCTCGGCATCGGCGCAGAAATCTCGGCCATCGTCGCTGAAAGCGATGCTTTCGATTATCTCGACGCCCCCATTGTGCGTCTTGGCGGCGCAGAAACACCAATTCCGTACAATCCGGATCTGGAACGCGCGACCGTGCCTCAGGTGCCCGACATCCTCAAGAGCGCCCGCGACCTTGCCAAGGGAGTGCGCTGACCATGGCAGTGGAAGTCATCCTGCCGAAAGTCGACATGGATATGGAGACCGGCCAGATTTCGCGCTGGTACGCCAAGGATGGCGATACCGTCACGAAAGGCCAGCTCCTGTTCGAGATCGAAACGGATAAGGCGGCCATGGAAGTGGACGCACCGGCCAGCGGAATTCTCGGTAATGTGACTGCCGCCGAAGGCACGGTCGTGCCGGTTGGTCAGGCTGTCGCCTGGATTTACGAAGAAGGCGAAGAGCGCAAAACACCACCATCCGTTGAGCTCACCGCCGATGCGCAGCCTGCTCCCTCGCAGAGCGCGCCTGTACCGGTTCGGGAGGCTGCACCCCAACCTGTCGAACCGGTCATTTCCGTCTCCCAAGGCGCTGCCGCTCAGGACACAGCCGTGCGTGCAACGCCACTTGCACGCCGGCTGGCCCGCGAGGCCGGTATCGATCTGGAGGCGATTGCGGGTTCCGGTCCCAAGGGGCGCGTGCAGAAAAAGGATGTCGAGGCGAAGATTGGCTCTGCCCCGGCTGCTGTCGCACCGGCACAGCCTTCGGCTCCAGTATCGGCTCCGCTGTCCAAACCTGTGGCGACCTTCTCCGCAGGTTCCGCGGCCTCGCTCAATGCCGTCTGGTTGCGTGAGGGTGAAGCCGGAAAACTGCCGATTGTCCTGATCCATGGCTTCGCCGCCGACCTCAATTCGTGGCGCGGTCTGCTTGCAGGGGCGACACTCGGCCACCCGGTTCTGGCGCTTGACCTACCCGGTCATGGAGCGTCCACGCGTGCGGTGCCGGATAGCATTGATGCTATCGCTGAAGCTGTTGAAGCCACACTCGCCGCCTTTGGCGTGAATGCCTGCCTGCTTGGCGGCCATTCCTTCGGTGGCGGCGTTGCCGCAACTGTTGCAGCACGCGGCATTGTCGATGTGCGCTCGCTGGTGTTGATTTCGTCCGCTGGTCTCGGTCCCGAGATCAACGGCGCCTTCACCAAGGGCCTCATCGCCGCAAAAAGCGAGGCGAGCATTACGCCGTGGCTGAAGCTCCTGGTCAGCGACGAAAGCCTGCTCACGCGGCCTTTCATCAATGCCACGGTCGCTCAAGCTGCCGATACCGAATTGCGTGCCGCGCAAAGCGCCATTGCAGAACGGTTCTTCACGGACAGCACCCAGACCTTCGACGTCCGGTCGGCTATCGCCGGATTGCCGATCCCGGTGCGGCTCATCTTCGGTGCGGAAGATCGGATCATTCCTGTCAGCCATGCCCATGGCCTGCCCGGAAAAGTTGGAGTGCATATCTTCCAGCGTTGCGGACATATGCCGCAAATCGAGGAGCGTGCCGAAGTGCTGCGCATTCTCGCCGAATGCGCCCGCGCCGTCGCCTGAAACAACAAAGCCCCGGTTTAACCGGGGCTTTTTTATGCATCAGGCGATGAGCGCCGATAAGGTCCGCTCGACCAGCCGCGCCATGGAGCGCGTCGAGCCGAAAGGCCAGATATCACCTCCGAGATGATAAATATGGCCAGCGCTGACCACCGGCAGGACCGGCCAGATAGCGCTTTCCGTCAATTCCTTTGGCGTCGCTTCATCCAACAGGCAAAGCCGTGTTTCCGGGCTGAGGGACGCAAGCTCCTCCAGCCCAAATGTGGTAAAGCCGAACGGCTGCACGCCACGGTCAACTGCTTCCGAGCAACCAGCCTGCACCAGTGTTTTCATCACTGCCGAATTGGTCGTGAATATTCTCAATCGCGCCACGCCGGGCAAGGGCTGCGCAATCACGACAGGCAGCGGGCCAGAAAGTTTCGCCCGTGCCGCTGACAGGCCATCTTCGAAAGATTGCCATTCGGCTTTGCCGTCCGCCTCGCGCCCCAGTGCGGTTGCGGCAGCGGCGAGATTTGATTTCATATCCTGAAAGAGATCCGCGCTATCGGACGCGCCGTCGAGCAGCACAGTCGGCGCAATGGCCTTGAGGCGCTCGGCAATCGCCTTGTGGCGCAGCGCGGAGGTCAGGATCAAGTCCGGCTTCAGCCGCGTTAGCGCTTCGAGGCTCGGCTGTTGCCGCCCACCGACATCGGTCGCATCGGCAAGTCCATCATTCTCGATATTGACCCACTGGCGATAGCCCGCCAGATCGGCGACGCCCAGCGGGCGAATGCCGAGCGAAAGCGCAATTTCCGTTTCCGCCCATTCAAGGGTTACGATTTTGCGTGGCGCTTCAGCCCGAACGGAAGACGTAAGGGCGGCCAAAGCCGCCCCCACAAGAAATTCACGTCGTGAGAAACTCACTACCATTTCACACTCGTTGTCGCCACGATGGAGCGGCCCTGCCCGTAGTAGCACTGGCTGGTCGAATTACAGCCTGCCACATATTTCTTGTCGCCAAGATTATAGGCATTCACCTGAAGGCGATAGTTGCCAAGATCATAGCGCAGGAAGGCATCAACCAGCGTGTAGGACGGTACGAAGAACGTATTCAGCGTATCGCCTGCGGTCTTGCCGATGCGGCGCACGCCGCCGCCGAGAACGAGATTGCCATCGATATTGTTCGGAAGCGGCACGTTATAGCTCACAAACAGCGACTGCTGGTCCTTCGGCACGGTGTAAGGCAGCTTGCCAACCTGGGCCGGGGTCTGGCTTTCGCTGACTTCCGGGTCCTGGAAGCTCATCGCAGCCGTCAGGTTCAGGCGATCCCACAATTGGGCGGTGCCTTCCAGCTCGACGCCGCGTACCCGCACTTCGTCCGTCTGGTAATAGACGCCGGAAATACGATTGACGACGTTCTGCTGTTCAGCTTCAAAGGCCGAAAGCGTTACGCTGTAATTCGCACCTTCCGGGGCGTATTTGATGCCTACTTCCTTCAACGTGCCGGTGGTCGGTTTGAGCGGCGTATCCGCCAGCGTCAGCGTCGGCAGGAATGAAGTCGAATAAAGCGCGTAAGGCACAAAGCCGCTGTCGAACACATAGGCTACGCCCGCACGACCCGTGAACTTTTCCGGGTCCTGTTCGTAGTCGACGGTGCGGCCCGAAGAAAGCGTCGTCTGCTCGGAATCAACCTTCACAAAGTCCTTGCGACCGCCAAGAGTCACGCGCAGATTGCCTGCCTCGATCTGATCCTGCACATAAATGCCGGTCTGATACTGGTTTTGAAGAAGGCGCGTCGTGGCCTTGACCGGCGTCAGCGGCTGATTGAAGGTCGGGTTGAACAGGTCCTGCGACGGACCGGTCGCCGAGCCGGTATAATTGTCGAGACGCTGCCACTGCTGGTCGACGCCGACCAGCAAAGTGTGCTCCAGCGGACCCGTATCGAAGCGCGATTCAAGTTGCGTGTCGAAGGCGATGGCATCAAGTTCCGGCTGGGCCAGATAATTGGTGCGCGGCAGCGTTGTGCCATTCCAGCCACTGGTTGGCAGCACGCCTGCAAACAGGTTGCGGTAATCGGTCTTCAGATGCGAATAGCGGAAGTTCTGGCGTAGCGTGAACGTATCGTTGAAACGATGCTCGAACTGATAACCGACATAGCCGATTTCTTTCTTATAGGTCGCGCTGCGCGGATCACCATCGGTGAAATCGCGCGGAATGCTCTGGCCGGTCGGGTTCGGCAACACGCTGCCATATGCCGGAATGATCACACCCGCCTGCCCCAGATCATCCTTGAGATAGCCACCGGAAACAATCAGGCTGGTATCAGCATCCGGACGCCAGGCAAAGCTTGGATTGATCGCAATACGGTTGTTCTTGCCCAGATCGTAGGACGTATCGGCATCACGGATCATACCGTTCAGGCGATAGGTGAAACGCGGATCGTTGTTGATCGGTCCGGTCAGATCGAAACCGAATTCCTTGCGCTGGAAACTGCCGCCGCGCAGATAGGCTTCATTGGACGCTTCAGCCTGTGGCTGCTTGCTGACCATGTTGACGATACCGCCGACATTGCTCTGGCCGAACAGCGCTGAACTTGGGCCGCGCAGCACTTCCACGCTTTCGAGCGAATAGGGTTCGACCACAAAGCCCGAATAGCCGCCGGTCTGGTTGGCGATCTGCGGAATACGGATACCGTCGAGATAGAGATCAGCCGGGAAGCCGCGAATAGTATAGTAATCCGAGCGCACATCCGCGCCGTAACGCTGACCGTTCACATTAGCGCTGTAAAGCAGTGCTTCACTCACCGACGAAACAGCGCGATCATTCATGTTGTCGCGTGTGACGACAGAAATCGATTGCGGTGTTTCGCGGATCGGCGTGTCACTCTTGGTAGCTGCGCGGCTATATTCGGCGATGTAACCCTTGACCGGGACGCGAGGCCCCTTGTCACCAGAGGTTTGCACCTCGATGGTGTTGAGCTGAATGACGCCCGTATCCTGCGCCATCGCCGGAACCGCGACGGCGCCAAGCGCCACGCTTCCAAGAAGCACGGTTTTGAGCAGCGATCCGGCGTGCCCGCTGTTATGAATGCGATCTGTGTTACGCACGGTGTCCCTGCTCGTCTTCAACCCTGTTCTCCTGCCGTTTTCTGCAAAACGGCTACTGCCCGCAGCCCGTCAAAGCAGCGGTTATAGCGATTATTTTTTATTGTTGCGTAAGTCCAGAATTCAGAATAATTCTAATTTACTCACACAATTCAATGTGTTGCGCGAGCGAATATATTCGGGACCGTTTGGTGAGTCAGGCCAATCTGAGTTGCATTCGGGTCAAAATTTTGCAATTCCATTTAAATATGACAATTTCAGTCAAATTGGGCCAAAATGGAAATTCGCACGCGACCGAAACACGCCATCGACTATCAGGACATTGCACGCCCTCTGGCGGTGATGCGGCGCGACTATAAGAAAAGTGCCTCGTCCGGCTGGCACAGTCACCGGCGCGGCGAACTTCTCTATAGCAATAGTGGCTATATGACGGCGCAGACCGAAGATGGCGCTTTCATGCTGCCGAGCGGCTATGCCGTGCTTCTTCCGCCCGATGTGCCGCACACTGTCGACATTTATGGCGCAGTGGAAATGCATGCCGTCTTTATCGAAGAATCGGTCTTGCGCGAGCACTGGGAGCCGACGCGCGTTCTGAAAGTTTCTCCCCTGTTGGACGCCAGCGTGCAGGCTCTGGCTGAGGAACCGGTGCTTTACGATGAGAATGGCCGTGGCCAACATCTCAGCGCGCTTATTCTGGACGAGGTTCGCTCGGCACAGGAGCAGCCCTATGTCGTTTCGCTTCCGACCGACAAGCAATTGCGCAAGCTTTGCCGCAGCCTGCTCGACAATCCTGGTCTCGACCTCACGATTGACGACTGGGCGGACGAAGTCGGCATGAGCCGTCGCACCATGACGCGCAAATTCCGTCTCCAGACAGGCATGAGTTTTGTCGAATGGCGGCAGCGTCTGCGTGTATCCCATGTCATGCGCAAACGCGCAGAAGGCATGCCGCTTGCCATCGCCAGCGTCGAAGCGGGTTATCAGAGCGTTTCGACGTTGAAGAAGACGATGAAACGATTGGGCGGCCAATAGTCAGATGACTCACTGGTAGCGCGATTATATCCGCCGTACAGGCAAATTGATTTCAGCTGCCGCGAATAGTCCCAAATGCAAGATCAGACTGAGGCCGTTAAACGATATGGAGAAACGGCATGAGAGTGTCGGTACTTTCTTTAGCTGCGGCACTGGCTGTATTCGCCTTTAATGCCGAAGCCACCCCGATCAGCAATCTGCAAGCAACCGTGCAATCCGGACTGGTGCAAAAGGCTGATTACCGCTGCGGTCGCGGCTGGCGCATGACCTATGACGGTGTATGCGTTCCCGGTTATCGCCGCCCACCACCACCTCCAGGTTGGGGCTGGGGTCCACCGCCTCCGCCACGCTGGGGCTGGGGACCGCCGCCGAGAGACTGGCGTCGTCACCACTGGCGCGACGAATATCGGGACCGGCCAGCGCGCCACAGACCGCGCCCTTATTGGGACTGATTTCAAGCCATACGATCGGGCGGCCAAGGCCGCCCTTTCTCTTGTCAACGCCTCGCCCATTCCGCTGCACGCAATTTCAGTTCCTTGCTAAACCCTATTGATATCGCAACGAAAATCGAAGCTGAAATTTTTTGATTTACGTACCTCATTTTTGCTCCTATGGTTTGTTTGGAGGAGCAGGAATGAAACCCACCGTTCATGATATAGCGCGCACTGCGGGCGTCAGCCTCGCAACGGTTGATCGCGTTTTGAACGACCGTCCTGGCGTCCGATCCAAAACCCGTGAGCGGGTGGTGGATGCCATGAATACGCTTGGCTATGTCCGCGATGTGGGAGCCGCCAATCTGGCGCGCAGCCGGCTTTATCACTTCGATTTCATTGTGCCCGACAATGACAACACCTTCATGCTGAGCCTTCGCGACGAGATCGCTATCGCGACTGAGCGAGCGCTGGCCGAGCGCGTCTCGATCAATCTCATTCTGGTTCCTGCATTTGATGAGGTTGCACTGGTCGCGGCGCTCGACACCAGCGCCCTACGCAAGCCTGACGGCGTGGCCTTCGTCGCGCTCGATACCGACCCTGTTCGGGCGGCCTGCGACCGACTGCGCGCAAACGGCGTGCATGCCGTGACGCTGGTTTCTGATCTCGGCCACTCGGCCCGCGAACACTATGTCGGCGTGGACAATGCTGCGGCGGGGCGCACGGCGGCTCGTCTTCTCGGTCTATTCGCGAATGGAACCGAAGGCGTCATCGCCATTCTGACCGGCTCGTTGAAGGTGCGCGATCATCGCGAGCGCTTCGATGGTTTCACCTCGGCCATGCGGAACAATTTTCCCGAACGCTCCATCCTCCCTGCCCTTGAAGGGCTCGATGAAGATGCGCGGGTGGAAAATCTGGTACGCACCCTGCTTCGCGAACGCAACGATATTGCAGGCATTTACAGCCTTGGCGCTGGCAATGGCGGATTGCTACGTGCGCTTGCCACCCATGCCGGAAAGCGCCCTCTGGTGATCGCCCATGAGCGCGACGACGCGACCTCGCAGGCGCTGGAACAAGGGCTGGTGCATGGCGTTCTGGCACAGGATGCCGGGCATGAAATCCGCAGCGCCATTCGCATCCTGAAAGCCTCTGCAGACCGGCTGCCGATTATTGCCGGGCAGGAACATATTCGTATCGAAATCTTTCTCAAAGATAACCTGCCGCAGTTCTGTTAAACCGTTGGCCATCGTGAACTTTCGACAGGAGCAACCATGTATCTCGGCCTCGATCTTGGAACATCCGGCGTCAAAGCGCTTCTGATCGACGACAATCAGCGGCTTGTCGGCTCGGCACATGGCGAACTAGATGTATTCCGCCCGCATCCGGGCTGGAGCGAACAGAACCCCACCCAATGGATCAGCGCCACCGAAACCGCTATAGACGCCTTGCGGCAAGCTCATCCGAAAGAATTCGGGGCCATCAAAGGCATCGGCCTTTCAGGCCAGATGCACGGCGCGACATTGCTGGACAATGCGGATCAAGTGCTGCGCCCCTGCATCCTCTGGAACGACACGAGAAGCTATCGTGAGGCCGCAGAGCTTGATGCTGATCCGGCCTTCCGCACTATTACCGGCAATATCGTCTTCCCCGGTTTTACCGCACCCAAACTCGTGTGGGTCGCCCGCAATGAATCCGATACTTTCGCCAAAACACGCAAGATACTGTTGCCGAAGGATTATTTGCGCCTCTGGCTGACTGGCGAACACGTATCAGACATGTCGGATTCAGCAGGAACAAGCTGGCTTGACACCGGCGGACGTCACTGGTCATCCGAATTGCTTGCAAAGACCGGACTGACCGAAAGCCAGATGCCACGACTTGCGGAAGGCAGCGACGCTACGGGACAGTTGCGTGCGGAGCTGGCAGTGCGTTGGGGCATCGACGGTCGCCCTGTGGTCGCAGGCGGCGCTGGCGACAACGCCGCCTCGGCTTGCGGCATGGGAACGGTAAAGCCCGGCCATGCTTTCGTGTCGCTTGGCACGTCCGGCGTCTTGTTTGCCGCCAATGGCGCTTATCAGCCTAAGCCTGAAAGTGCCGTCCATGCCTTTTGCCACGCGCTGCCCGGCACATGGCATCAGATGGGCGTTATTCTCTCGGCGGCAAGCGCGCTTGAATGGTTCGCGCGCGTCGTCGGCGCAACGCCGCATGTGCTCGATCAGGAACTGGGCGACACCGTAAAAGCGCCCGGCAGTGTAACCTTCCTACCCTATCTGTCGGGCGAGCGTACGCCTTATAATGACGCGAAAATTCGCGGCAGCTTTAACGGTCTGGAGCATGAAACCGACCGAAACGCCTTGACGCAAGCCGTTCTGGAAGGCGTCTCCTTTGCCATCCGCGACAGTCTCGCCGCGCTTCAATCCGCAGGCACGGAAATCCATTCTCTCATCGCGGTTGGCGGCGGCTCCCGCTCCGCCTATTGGCTAAAATCCATTGCCACAGCGCTGAACACGCCCGTTTTGCTGCCAGAAGAAGGTGACTTTGGCGCCGCCTTCGGCGCCGCGCGTCTGGGGCTGATTGCGGCCAGCGGGGCTGATCCGTTCGCAATTTGCACGCCACCACGCACCGCTCGCACTATCGAGCCTGAACAAGCGCTTCTCTCCGCTTATGACGAAGCCTATCAGCGCTATCGCGCACTCTACCCGGCCCTACATTCACTGGCTGGCTAGACTGGATAACAAAAACCCGCCTTCCGGCGGGGTTTTGGATTTAGTTCAACGCCACGCTATGAGGCGTGCGACAGGCGGCAAAGCGGTCGAGCTTTTGATCATAAACCGTTGTCTTGATTTGCATCATCCCAAGCACGGTATGGAACAGATTGTCATGCGACGATGGTTCGGCAACGGTCTTCCTCAGGCAATCGACATCAAGGCCCGTGTCGGAGGCATATTCCGGCGCAAACCACGTGATGAACGGCACATGGGTCTGCTGCGATGGCGCGATAAAATAAGGCGCTGCATGGAGATAAAGACCGTCTTCGCCAAGAGATTCACCGTGGTCGGACATGTAGATCATCGATGAAGCAAACTTGTCTTCGTTCGCTTTCAGCAGATCGATGACTTCCGACAGGATGTGATCCGTATAGAGGATCGAATTGTCATAGGCATTGACGATCTCTTCATGCGAGCACTTGGCAAAGTCGTTCGAGCGGCAATCGGGTTTGAACTTCGCAAATTCTTCCGGATAGCGGCGGTAATAGGCCGGGCCATGACTGCCTGTCATATGCAGGACAATGGTGGCATTACCCGTCAGCTCTTTCAGTTCCTTATCCAGACTGTCGACCAGAATCTGATCGATACATTCGCCACCCTCGCAGTAACGCGTGTCCTTGGCGTTTTGCAGGTCGATCAACTTGATGCGTTCGGCAACGCCCTTGCTGCCGGTATTGTTTTCATACCAAGCCACCTGCACGCCCGCATGTTGCAGCACGTCCATCAGATTTTCCGATCCACGGAACTTGGTGTTTGAAAACTCTTCCCGCGTGAAAGGTGAGAACATGCACGGCACCGAAACGGAAGTTTCCGTTCCGCAGCTCGTCGTGTCTGTGAAGGCAACGACATTGCGCTGCTTCAATTCCGGGTTGGTTTCCCGCGAATAGCCGTTGAGGCTGAAATTCTGCGCGCGTGCGGTTTCGCCGACAACCACAATCGTCAGCAACTTTTTATCCGCAGGCAGCTTCGTTGCCGTCTGCTTGGCATCCAGTCCAAGCGGCTCCATCGGTATGTCGCGGTTCTTGATTGTATGCGCCACATATTGAACCGTGCTGGTGATCGGGGTTCCCGGCATCAGCTTCTGCATGATGTCGGCATTATGTTCACGGAACATCGACGAATAGGCTGCATAATTAACGCCCAATATGGCGATCGTCGCCAGCAGGCAGGCGAGGATAATGCCGGTATTGACCGCCACCTTGCCCAGCAAAGGCCGGTGTTTGACCCGCACCCAGACAATCAGCAGCGACGGCACCACGCCGAACAGCAGCATATGCCAGGCAAAGCTTGGCGTCAGCAGCGCGCCGGACTCGGCCTGCGTTGTCGTCAGTGCGGCCTCGACCACATATTTGTCGATGATCGTCCCGAATGTATCGGTGAAATAGGAACCGCCAGCTGCGATCAGGACAAACAGGATCAGGATCGGCTTGATGACATATTTCGCCGAAAAGATCAGAAGCAGAGCGGTATGCAGCAGCAGAAGAGCTGCCGCTATGCCTGCGAGTTTCCAAGGCGAATCCGCATAGTAAGAACCTATTGCGTGCCAGAACGAAGCATTGGTGAAGATGAAAACATAAAGCACCGTCAGAAGGCACAATGGGCCGCTGGCGATTGCGGGACGGAATTTCTGCATGGCGTATGTCTCAAGCGGCTTTTTGCAGGACCTGCCGCAAAACAGGCAGATCAATATGACCAATACGCCTTCGCAAGCGTTCGCTTACAAAAATGAAATTAAAATGGTTTTTCTACGGCGGAGCGACCGCACCACGGTCGCCCCACAACATTTTCGGCAAGCCGTCAGAGACTGACCCAGGCCCCATTTCTCTTGGACGAGCGTACGCAAGCATCGATAAAGCTCACGCCCAGCAGCCCATCGTCAACAGTCGGGTAAACCACCGCAATGTCCGGCTTGTTGCCTTCGCGATGCGCCTCAATGGCATTGGCCGCTTCGGTATAGATCGTCGCAAAAGCCTCGAGATAACCTTCCGGATGACCGGCAGGCACACGCGTTACCCGCGCAGCTTCAGGCCCGGCTCCGGCTCCGCCGCGCGTGATAAGCCGCTTTTCGCCACCGAAGGGGGTAAACCATAGCCGGTTCGGGTCTTCCTGCGCCCATTCAATGCCGCCCTTTGTGCCATAGACACGCAGACGAAGCGCATTTTCATTACCGGGCGCAACCTGACTGCACCAGAGCATGCCTTTCGCGCCACCCGCAAATCGCAGCATCACATGCGCATTGTCGTCAAGACGACGCCCCGCGACGAAACTGTCGAGATCGGCGGCCAGACTATCGAGTGTCAGTCCGGTCACAAAGGAGGCCAAATTGAAGGCATGGGTACCAATGTCACCCGTGGCGCCGCCAAGGCCGGATTGGGCCGGATCGGTCCGCCAGACAGCACCCTTCGCGCCGGTGGCTTCGACGGCTTCCGTCAGCCAGTCCTGCGCATATTCCACCTGCACGACCCGCAGATCGCCGAGTTCACCACTGGCCACCATCGCGCGGGCCTGCCGCACCATCGGATAGCCGGTGTAGTTATGGGTCAAAACGAACAATGCGCCGCTCTCATCAGCAGCCTTTTTCAGCTTTTTGGCATCGGCCAGCGTGGAGGTCAGGGGCTTGTCGCAGATGACATGGATGCCGCGCTTCAGGAACTCTTTCGCAGCTTCGTAGTGAACATGGTTGGGCGTCACGATGGAAACGGCTTCAATGCCATTTTTCAAGCGCGCTTCACGGATCGCCATCTCCCGGAAGTCCGAATAGATACGGTCCGACGCTAGTCCCAGTTCATGCCCCGAGGCTTGCGCCTTTTCCGGCGATGAGGAGAGTGCGCCCGCAACCAGTTCGAACCGGTTGTCGAGCCGCGACGCCATGCGGTGCACGCCGCCAATGAAGGCCCCGGCTCCGCCGCCAACCATGCCGAGACGGATGCGCGGCGTTGCAGTTTCCTTGGTTTTGGCTTCAATCGTCATGAATTCCTCATTTCGTCTCAAAGACCCAGCATACGGCGATTAGCAGCGTCATCGGTACCGCCCGATGCAAAATCATCAAATGCCTTGTCGGTGACGCGTATGATATGCGCCTTTACGAATTCTGCGCCTTCGCGTGCGCCATCTTCCGGATGCTTCAACGCGCATTCCCATTCGACCACGGCCCAGCCGTCGAAATCATTCGCGGCCATTTTGGAGAAGACAGCGCCGAAATCAACCTGCCCGTCGCCCAGCGAGCGGAAACGACCGGCACGATTGACCCAGCCCTGATAACCGCCATAGACGCCCTGTCGTCCGGTCGGATTGAACTCCGCGTCCTTGACGTGGAACATTCTGATCCGGTCTTTGTAGATGTCGATATTGTCGAGATAATCGAGACATTGCAGCACATAATGCGACGGATCATAGAGCATGTTGGCGCGCGGGTGGTTCTTCACACGCTCCAGAAACATCTCGAATGTCACGCCGTCATGCAGGTCTTCGCCCGGATGAATTTCATAGCAGATATCGACGCCATGCTCCTCCGCATGGTCGAGGATCGGCGTCCAGCGGCGTGCGAGTTCATCAAACGCCGTTTCGACAAGACCGGCAGGTCGCTGCGGCCATGGATAGACAAACGGCCATGCGAGCGCGCCCGAAAAGGTCGCATGTGCACCAATGCCGAGATTGCGCGATGCCTTGATTGCCATCTTGACCTGCTCAACGGCCCAGGCCTGTCGAGCCTTGGGATTGCCGCGCACTTCCGGCACGGCAAAGCCGTCAAAGGCTTCATCATAGGCTGGATGAACAGCAACAAGCTGGCCTTGCAGATGGGTGGAAAGCTCGGTGACCACCACCCCGTTTTCCTTCGCCACACCGGCGAATTCGTCGCAATAATCCTTGGATTCGGAGGCTTTTTTAAGATCGATCAGCTGGCTTGCCCAGGTGGGCACCTGCACGCCGAGATAACCTTTTTCGGCGGCCCATTTGGTTATGCCGTCCCATGTGTTGAACGGCGCTGCATCGCCGGCGAACTGCCCGAGAAAAATCCCCGGCCCCTTGATCGTCTTCATCGAAACTCCTCCAGAAAAGCACATCCCGAAAAGAATGACGTGGTGTCGAGTAAAATGTGCCTCAAAACAAATAGTGAGAGTACCGATCTGATGTAGTCAGATCAAACCGGGCTCCAGAATGGAATGCGCCCGCCAAAATGGCGGGCGCACGCAACGGATCAGAATGGCGAATCCGGGAAGTAGAACTGCTCGGCATTGTCTTTCGTGACAAGCGTTGCATCGAGGATGTAATTGCCGCTGACCGGAGTCTGGTCATAAAAATGACCGGCCGTGAGCTGCATGGCGGTGCCCACCATCGCTGGCGGATAGAGCACGTCGACTGGCACCAGCTTGTCGCCGTCCATGACTTTCTTGATCATGTCCTTGGAACCAGCACCAGCAACGATGTACTGAATGTCGCTGCGGTTGGCCTGCTTGATGGCTTCGAGCACGCCCACAGCCATATCGTCATCCTGACACCAAACCACGTCGATCTTCGGATATTTGGTCAGGAAGTCCTGCATCACGCGGAAAGCGTCGTCGCGGTTCCAGTTGCCGTATTGACGGTCAAGAATCTTGACGTTGGAGCCTTCAATGCCCTTGTCGAAACCGTCCTGACGCTGCTGATCAATCGGGATCGGCATGCCGCGAATAACGACAACCTGCGCATCCGGGGTGGTCTTCTTGATATATTCGCCTGCGACCTGACCAAGCGCCGGATTGTTACCGGCGACATAAAGATCGCGGATCGAGTTGTCGTTGTTGCTCGGCGCACGGTCAACCAGCGCAACGAATGTGCCCTTGTCCTTGATTTCCTTGATCGCATTGACCAGTGGATCCGGGTCAGACGGCAGCACCACCAGAGCATCGAGGCCCTGTACTGCCAGATCCTGCAACGCATTTGCCTGATTAGCCGCATCCGGCGAGGTCTTGACGATAACGTTCAGACCCGGATGCTCCTGCATCAGAAGCTTTGCCACGCGCTCGGCGTGATACACGACGCCTGCCGTCCAGCCATGGTCGGCAGCCGGAATTGAAACGCCGATGGTGACCTTCTTGTCCTGCGCGCTGGCAACACTGGTAAATGCCATGGCGCTTGCAGCCAAAGCGGCGAAAGCAACGCCCAAAAATTTCCTTCGCATGTTTTCCTCCCAAAAAACGGGGCTTGTCTCTTTCAATGGACGCATGCCTTGTTCCCAGCACCGTATCCGGTTTCGGGAGACATACCCCTTTTGCCGGAATCGCCCCTGCAATTCCGCCAATTCCTGCATGTCATCGCCGTGACAGTGATCGCTGCACCAGCATGGCGATGATGATGATCGCGCCCTGAATGGCCCCGATCAGATATTCGCTGACGAAGTTCGACAGCAGCATGATGTTGCCGACGATCTCCAGAATGAACGCGCCGCAGATCGTCCCCCAAACCCGAGCGACACCGCCGCGCAGCGCCGTTCCGCCAACCACAACAGCCGTGATGGCCTGCAACTCCCAAAGGATGCCGGTCGTGGCCGATGTAGACCCCAGACGCGGCACGTAAAGCAGCACGGCAACCGCCACACAGAGCCCTTGAACCACATAGGCTATCGTGCGCACGCGCTTGACCGAAATGCCGGAATAACGGGCAACATCCTCGCTGGAGCCGACCGCAATCACATGACGTCCATAACGCGTGCGATAGAGGACGAAGGCAGCAATCGCCGCCGTGACGAAAATGGCGATCACCGGCACTGGCACGCCGAGAACCGTACCGAAATAGGCCGGGCGATAGAGCGACTGTATCTCCGGGTTTCGAAGCGTAATCGCGCCGCCCTGCGACAGCCATGTCGTCAGGCCGCGATAGATGCCCATCGTACCAAGCGTTGCGATGAAGGGTTCAATCCCGCCAACTGTCGTAATCAACCCGTTCAGGAGACCACAGGCCGCGCCGACCACGACCGCCAGCATGACGGCGGCGATCAGCATCAGCACCGGATCGGCGATGACACCACTATTCATGAACAGGATCATGATGCTGGCCACAAAGGCGACCATTGCGCCGACAGAAAGATCAAGACCGCCAGACGAGATCACATAGGTCGCGCCAAGCGCAATGATGGCGATGAAAGCGCTGCGCGTGGCGACATTCAGCAGATTGTCGATGCTGATGAAATTGGGATTGGCGACTGTTCCCAGAACGAGCAGAAGAGCGAGCGCGATGAACGGCGCGATGGCTCTCAGGTCCCAGTCCTTGGACGTTTTCGGTGCCCGGCTTTTGTCAGTCGCAACCTGTGTCATTGAATTCCCACTCATTGTCTTTTTCTGTTTATTGCCGTTCAGGCCGCTTCTGCCGCATCAACACCGGTCGCCAGAACGACGATATTGTGTTCTGTCATCCGCTCGCCCGTGACCTCCCCGGCGATACGTCCTTCACGCATCACGACGATACGGTCGCAAATACCGATCAGTTCCGGCATTTCCGATGACACAACAATGATCGAACGGCCCTCGTCCGCCAGATTGGCGATGAACTGATAAATCTGTTCCTTGGTCCCGACATCGATGCCGCGGGTCGGCTCGTCGATGATGACGATGGAGGGATCGAGCATCATCATCTTGGCCAGAAGCAGCTTCTGCTGGTTACCGCCGGACAATTGTCCGGCCAGAATATCCTTGCTCCCTGTACGAATGTCGAACTCGCGGATCGCATCATCCAGCGCCACCCGCTCCTTATTGCGGTCGATTTGGAAGCGGCTGACAAATTTCTTCAGCGAGGCAAGCGTCAGGTTGATGCCCAAATCCTTGGTCAGCAGCAGCCCCTTACCCTTACGGTCTTCGCTCAGATAAGCGATGCCTGCCGTCAGACTGTCATGGGCATCGCGGAAATGCGCGGGCTTGCCGTTATGGCGCATATCGCCCTTACCGGGACGCAGACCCACGACACCTTCCATCAACTCAGTACGCCCTGCACCAACCAGCCCTGCGAAGCCGAGTATTTCACCTCTGTTGAGGCGGAAACTCGCTTCCTTCACATGGCCGGGCACGGAAAAGCCGCTGACTTCCAGAACGGCCTCACCGCCATGCTGCGTGGCGCGGTCAGGGTAAAGCTTTGCCACATCGCGCCCGACCATCAGCCGCGCCATATCAGCAGGTTGAAGCTCCGATGCCAGATGCGCAGCAACAAGCGTTCCGTCACGCAACACGGTCACCCGGTCGGAAATTTCTTTCACTTCCGGCAGGCGGTGCGAAATGTAGAGGATTGCAACGCCCTTGGCACGGATATCGCGAATAACCTTCAACAAGGCTTCTGTTTCAACCGGCGTCAGCGAGGCCGTTGGCTCGTCGAAAATCACCACGCGATGCGGCACCAGCAGAACACGCGCAATCTGCACCAACTGGCGCTGTGCTATCGACAGGCTGCCGACCACCGCATCAGGATCGATATCCGCACCGAGATCCCGGATTGCCTTGCGCGCACCCTCACGCATAGCGCGGTCGTTGACGGTAATGCCATTCGTCAGCTCTCGGCCGAGGTAAATATTCTGCGCAACGGTCAGATCGGGCGCGAGCAATATTTCCTGATGGACAAGAACGATGCCCTGCGCTTCCGCCTCAACCGGATTGGCAAAGGCTATTGGTTTGCCATCAATGTGGATTTCACCCGCTGTCGGGCGTTCATTGCCCGCAAGAAGCTTCATCAGCGTCGATTTTCCGGCGCCATTTTCGCCGATGATCGCGTGAACTTCGCCGCCGTAAATCTGCAGATTGATATTCTTCAGCACCTGCACAGGGCCGAAAGATTTCGACAAGGATCGGGCTTCAAGAAGCGCCGCTTTATCGGTTTTTGCAGCCGAAATCATAAGCGCGCACCATTCGATGCGCCACGCTTGCGGCCAAAGCCTCCCAGCCATTGATCCTGATAATCAGATCGCACGTGAACTCCTCCCAAAGCCTCACAATTGGGAGCTTAACTTTCGATCTGAGGTACGTAAAGCAAAATTGTACAAACGTTGTCATTTCAGATTTACTGAAAGCTGGCATGAACCAGCCATGCCCTTGCGATCATGCCGGGGATCGCTATATATATAGCACACCCATATTTTAGATTGCTAAGTAATGTATGACCCAAAACAGGAACTGCACGCTGCGTTCACCATGGGCCTATCCACTGCGGCCCGAAAAATGCGCAACCTTTTTGATTCCCGCGTCCGCGCGCTTGGCCTCACACTGTCACGCGCCCGTGTGATGCTCTTGCTAGCGCAGGACCGCGACTGGAACCAGCGCGAACTGGCCGATGCATTGGAAATCGAGCATCCGTCGGTTGTCCGCTTGCTGGATGGGCTTGAAAAACAGGAACTTATCCGCCGTGTTCCTGTGGAAGGCGACCGCCGCGCCAAGCGCATCGAGCTGACCACGGAAGGGCAGGAGCAGGTTCGCGAACTTCAAGATGTGACCCATCACATTCGCGCCGAGCTTCTTGAAAAGATCGACCGGCAATCGCTGGAAAATGCGCTTTTCGTGCTTCAGGAAGTCACGCGTACAGCGGAATTCGCACTGGTCCCGCAGGACAGCTGAAACACTTCAAATTCCTGTGCCGCCCTCTGGAATAGTTGTCCCGGACGGCCTAGATTCAAGCCGAATGACAGGGAGTGTACCCATGAGCTACAGCAAGAATCCGGAGGCCATCGCCAAGCTGTCACCGGAACAGTATCGTGTTACGCAGGAAAGCGGCACGGAACGCCCGGGAACGGGCGAATATCTCTATAATAAGGAAGCCGGCATTTACGTCGATATCGTTTCCGGCGAGCCGCTATTTGCTTCCAGCGACAAATACGAATCCCATTGCGGCTGGCCAAGCTTCACCAAGCCGATTGAACCCGCCAATGTCAGCGAATTGAATGATATCTCGCACGGCATGGTTCGCACCGAAGTGCGTTCAGCCCATGGCGACAGCCATCTCGGACACGTCTTCCCGGACGGTCCGGTGGACCGTGGCGGTCTGCGTTATTGCATCAATTCCGCCTCCCTGCGCTTCGTTCCGAAAGCAGAGATGGAAGCGGCAGGCTATGGCGATTATCTCGATCAGGTCGAAGACGTCGCATAAAAGACAAAGGCCGCCTTTTCGCCCCCGCGAAAGGGCGGCTTGTCATTCATTACTTACGTCGATGACGCCAACAGCCGTCTCAGAAGCGCTTTCAGCTCCTCTATCGAACGGTCGATTTCGAGCTTCTTTTTCTCAAGTTCACCGAGCTTTCCGGAAAGCGTCGCACGCAAGTTGTCGAGCTGGCTCAGGTCGCTTGCGCCTTCTTTCCAGAGATCGATAAGCTGTTTGGTCTCTGCGAGCGTAAAGCCGATCTGACGACCGAACAAAATGAGACGCAGCCGTGTGTGGTCTTCACGGTCATAAAGACGCGTGACCCCGGCCCGCCTTGGACTCAGCAGTCCCTTATCCTCGTAGAAACGTAACGCGCGCAACGAAAGCCCGAATTCGTGCGCAAGATCGCCAATTCTGAACAATTGGCTGCGTTGCTGGTTTTCTTCTCTGACCTTCAAGCTGCTCCCGGTCAGGAGCTCCGCTATCGTTACAGGCTCAATGGCCGTTTCACTCATATTCATCCCTGTTTCCGCCCCCGGAAACGCCCGTCCACCGCACCGGAGCGCGATGGAACCTCGTTGAGAACCGACTCAGGACGAAGCTTCAGTCACAAAATGACCGGGCCACCCCGTCGATTCTGGTTGTCCATACTGTCATGACAGACCCGGTCACTTCCGAACCCGGGCAATTTGGTGCCTACCACACCTGCTCAGGCCATCAGACCGGACAAATTGCGTTCAAAAACAAGCTGAAAACCCGCATATTAACGACTTGTTTACTACGTTTGTACAAATGTAGGTGCAGCAAGTTTCTGCGGTTCTGCGTTCCTGAATTTGCGTCCGGCGACCCTTATCATTTGGAAAAGTGAATTTCTCATGGCAAATCCAGAGCTAGCTTCCGGTTCGCGTTCCAGAATTGATGATTTGAACGCGCATCGCGAGCGCCGTCCCGCGTCCGCAGCCATGCAGGAGCTCGACCGTACCCTTGCCGGTCTTGAGCGCCGCCTGATGGAGCTGGAACAAGACGCACCCGAAGCACCGCATCCGAACGCTGCCTCTTTTGCCGCTCACCAGCCCGCCGCCCCGCGCTATGCCGACGACACAGCAGCCGGTCTCGCAGAGATCGCCGATAATCTGCGCCGCCGCCGTGACAGCCAGCGCCAGCAGCAGGAACAGGCACAGCCGCGTTTCGCATCAAGCAGCGAAATCAGCGACGCCAGCCGCGAAATGTCGCGTATGCAGCGCGCTGCCAGCGAAGAAGGTTTCTCGCAGCGTATGAGTGACGATTTCGATCGTCTTAGCGAAAGCGTCCAACTGCTTGCGGAACGCAGCAGCGAAGCCAATGCACAGGCTCTGCGCCGTCAGTTCGACGAATTAAACCGCACCGTTCACACGCTTGCCCGTGAAGAAACCCTGCGTCGTCTCGACAACCGCTGGGATCGCTTCGACGAGCAGATGCAGGCTTTCGAAAAGCGCCACGATGCCGTCAACCCGGCCTTGAACGCCATCGGCTCGCGTCTGGAGCAGATGCGCGAAGCCATCGGCACCCTGCCGCAGTCCCACGCTTTCAGCGCGATTGAAGAGCGGATTGGTCGCCTCACTCATTCCATCGAAGATGCGCTGAACCCGCAGAATGCCGCGCCTTTCGAACAGGATATGCTGAACCAGATTGACACCCGGCTGGATGAGATCAGCCGTGCGATCATCGCAACCAGCCGCGCACAGCGCCCTGATCAGGAAGATGCGCGCCGTCTGGAACGCATCGAGAAGCGTCTTGCCGAGCTTGCAGACCAGATCGACGGTTCGGCTTCCCGCCAGAACTCCGATGTCTTGTTCCAGAAGCTCAGCGATCTTTCGCAGCGCATAGACGTGCTCTCCACCGGACAGGCCCTGCCCGACCGGATTGCCGAGCAGCTCGCGCATCAGATCAGCCTTCTGGCCAATCAGGTTGCCAAGGTTACGGAAAATCTGAGCCAGTCCGATTATCGCAGCGTTGAGGCGCGCCTCGAAGCCATTGGTCAGAAGCTGGAAAATGCCGAACGCCGCAGCCATGAGCCCGACCCTGCCGTTCTCGACACCATTGACCGCCGCTTTGCAGAACTGACGGAACGTCTGGACGCGCAATATGGCAACCGCTCCATCGACAGCGACGCCATCCATACGCTCGAAGGACGTCTTGACGATATTTCGCAGCAGATTTCGCTCGGATTGCTGCAAGCACCGCAATATGAAATGCTAAATCTGGCTGACAGCGAAGCGATCCGCAATCTGGAAGACCAGATTGCCAATATCGCCCACCATCTCGCCCAGCCGGTTGCCGAACTCGCCCAGATCAAGCCGCGCCTCGACTCCATCGAGCGCTCTATCACGACGAACCGCGAAACGGTACTGGATGCGGCCCGCGAAGCTGCGGAAAGCGCTGTCGCGCGAGTTCTCCAGCACGGCAGCCAGGGCGACACGGCCATTGCCCGTCAGCTCGCCGATGATATGAAGTCGCTGGAAATGCTGGCCCGCAACACGGACGAGCGCAACAGCAAGACCTTTGAAGCCGTGCACGACACGCTAGTCAAGATTGTGGATCGCCTGTCCCGGCTTGAACAGGACATGGGCAGTCAGAACGTAAACGCTGACAGCTTCGCCAATCGCAGTCTCGACAAGCGTGAAGACGATACACGCCCGGCAATGGCTTTGGTTGAGGAAGCGGCACCCCGCTTTACTGCTCCGGAAACCAATGCGCCACGCCTGAACACCCCTCGCTCGCCTGCGACAGCTGCTGCCGAAGCCGCCTTCGCAACCATTCAGGGCGAAAGCGCCGTCGTGACCGCACCGACTGGCGACACCTCTGGAAAGTCGTCGCTGTTCGGTGGCCTTGCCAAGGCAATGCGCGGACGTCGCGCAGAGAAGAACGATGTCAATACCGACAACGATCTCAAGGCCGAAAGCTTCGACAAGACCGATGCCCCGGCTTTCGAAAGCGAAATGGCCGCTGTCGAGCCAATCGTCGAGAACGAACCAGATGCCCGGTTTGGCGGCGATCACATGCCCGACCTCAACTCCATCATGAAGCGCGTGCGTGAAGAACGCCGCCAGCGCGAAGATGCGGCCGATGCTGCTCTGGCAGCCAACGGCAAGGTTGATTTCATCACCGCGGCTCGCCGCGCAGCACAGCTTGCCGCCGCTGAATCCGAACATCTCCAGAAGGGTTCAGCAAAGGGCGTAGGCAAGAAGAAAAAGTCCGTCGGCGACATTATGCAGCGTCAGCGCAAGCCGATCCTGATGGCAATTGGCGCTGTCATGATCGCCATGGCAGGTCTGCAAGTCGGCAGTGCGTTCCTTACCCGCGATGAACCGACCGACGCGACTGTCGATCTGGCTCCTCAGCCGGAAACACCTGCCGTCGAAACGCCAGCAGCACCGCAGGCTCCGGTACAGGCTGAAGCACCGGTCCAGACCGAGACACCACAAGTTACCGAGCCGCGTCAGGAAAAGGCCGAAGCGCCTGCTGCATCGGACCAGTCACCCACCATTGAAACGGTGATCGCCAGCGCGCCGACCACGCCGGTCGAAGTCTCTGCTCCTGAACAGGCCGCTTCGACTCCGACTCAGGTCGCTATCCCAGCCATTCCGGAAGAAGCTGGCCCGGCAGCTCTGCGCGAAGCCGCCGCCAAGGGCGATGCACGCGCCCTGTTCGAAATCGGCAACCGCTATATGGAAGGTCGCGGTGTTACCGCCGACTTTAACAAAGCCGCGCAGTGGTATGACATTTCCGCCGGTCAGGGCTTTGCCCCCGCACAATATCGCCTTGGCAATTTCAATGAAAAAGGCCTCGGCATGCCCCGCGATCTGGACAAGGCCAAGACCTGGTACCAGCTCTCCGCACAGCAGGGCAATGCAAGCGCGATGCACAATCTCGCCGTGCTGTTTGCAACCGGCGCAAATGGCGCACCGGACAACGCGTCCGCCGCTCGCTGGTTTACCGAAGCAGCAGACCTCGGCGTGAAGGACAGCCAGTTCAATCTCGGCATCCTCGCCGCCAAGGGTCTCGGCATTCCGGTCAATCTGGAAGAGAGCTACAAGTGGTTTGCGCTTGCCGCCAATGCTGGCGACAAGGACGCAGCCCAAAAGCGCGACCAGATTGCCGAAGCGCTAAAGCCGGAACAACTGGAGCAGGCCAAGGCCGCTGTCCAGTCCTGGAAGCCGAAGCCGCTGAACGAAGCCACCAATTCGATTGACGTGCCGGATGCATGGACGGAAGCCAAGCCAACCACCACCGGTTCGGTCGATATGAAAAAGGCGGTTCGCAACATCCAGCTCATCCTTCAGAAGAACGGCTATGATGTCGGCACCGCCGACGGCGTGATGGGCGGCAAGACCCGCACGGCGATTGCCTCGTTCCAGAAGGCCAATGGTCTGCAGCCGACCGGTAATGTCGATCAGAAGCTGGTTCAGCTGCTGTTGCAGAAGAACACGTAAGATCTGTCGCACAGAGTTCAGAAAATGCCGCTAAACGCGGCATACCATTGCAGGAAAGTAACACGTCCGGCGCAAGGTAACCGTAATGACAATCGGCGTTTGACTTAACGGTCCTGGCAGCGCAAGACGGTAGGCGAACAGGCCTCGCGGAATTGCGCGACCGCAGCGGGCCGTAGAGCGTATGCGTCCGTCAGAGCCGGGTTCGGAATTGGGTATTTATCTTCCCATTGCAGAATTATCGGTCAACATGCTGGTTCTGCTCAGCATGGGCGCTGCGGTTGGCTTTCTTTCCGGATTGTTTGGTGTTGGCGGCGGCTTTCTGATCACGCCACTCTTGATCTTCTACAATATTCCACCGGCCATCGCCGTTGCGACTGGCGCCAATCAGGTTATCGCTTCATCCGTTTCCGGTGCGCTCGTCCACTTCAAACGGCGAACGCTGGATATCAAGCTCGGCCTGTTTCTCGTGGCGGGCGGTATCGTCGGCTCGCTGCTTGGTATTTTCGTCTTCTCGTGGCTGCGCGAACTGGGTCAGCTCGATCTGATCGTTTCGATCCTCTATGTGTTTTTCCTCGGCAGCGTCGGCGGGCTGATGCTGGTGGAAAGCCTGCGCGCTTTGCGGCGGGTCAAGAAAGGCGGCGCGGTGCGCCGCCCCGGCCAGCACACATGGATCCACAAGCTGCCATTCAAGATGCGGTTCCGCGCTTCAACCATCTATGTCAGCATCATTCCGGTTCTCGGCATCGGATTCTTTATCGGCCTGTTGTCGTCGGTGATGGGCGTCGGCGGCGGCTTCATCATGGTGCCAGCGCTGATCTATCTGCTGCATGTGCCGACCAATGTGGTCGTGGGTACCTCACTCTTTCAGATCACATTCGTCACCGCCTTCACCACTGTCATGCAGGCGACGACGAACCAGTCGATCGATATCGTGCTGGCCTTCCTGCTGATGGTCGGTGGCGTGATTGGTGCGCAATATGGCGCGCGCGCCGGACAGAAGCTGCGCGGCGAGCAGTTGCGGCTTTTGCTGGCGCTGCTGGTTCTGGCCGTCGCGCTACGCCTCGCCTTTGGCCTGTTCGTGCGGCCGGACAACCTTTTCTCGATAACGATAGCGGATTTTTGAGATGCGGGCCGCGGCTCTCACTTCGGCAATCGCGCTATCGCTGATCGCGAGCGCAGCTTTTGCGCAGGTCAACGCCAGCGGTGACGGCAACACGGTGCCGCAATTGCAGACCCCTGCGGAAGAAACCATCGATATTGGCCTTTCGACCGAAACCATCGCCATTACCTCCAATTTCGGTGGCACAGACCTGACGATTTTCGGCGCGCTGGACAATGCCGATCCGATGATCCAGCGGCAGGGACGCTACGATATCGTGGTGGTCTTGCAGGGACCGGAGCGCAATCTGGTGGTGCGCAAGAAGGAGCGTTATCTGGGCGTCTGGATCAATGCCAGCTCCGAAACCTTTCTCGGCGTTCCGCTGTCTTATTCGCTCGCCTCGACGCGCAATCTGCAGGATATTGCGGATGAAAAAATCTACCGCCAGCTTTCAGTCGGCGTTCGCAATTTCTATCTGAACCCGGAAGACCCTTCTAGCCTTTCAGGCAATATCCCAAAATTCGGCACCGAGCTTCGCGAAATGAAGATCCGGCAAGGTCTTTACAGCCAGCGCATCGGCGGCGTGGAATTCGTGTCTCGCACCCTGTTTCGCGCAACGTTGAACCTGCCCGCCAATGTTCCGGTGGGGCGACACAAGGCGCGCGCACTCCTGTTTCGTAATGGCGTCTTTCTGCGCGAAGCCAATGCCAGCCTCGAAATCGTCAAGGCCGGTCTGGAACAAAGCGTCTATAACGCCGCCCACCAATATAGCCTGCTCTATGGTTTGTTCGCGGTTTTCCTTGCGGTCTTCACAGGCTGGTTCGGACGTATCCTGTTCCGGAAAGACTAGAGCATTTCCAGCGAAAGTGCGAAGCGCCTACGCGGGGAAATCAGTTCACTGGACTGATTTCTGATCCCGCTTCGATGCGTCGGATAATGCGTACTTACAAAAGCTCACCCGCCGTGCAGCGCACCACGAGCAATCGGATAGACCTTGCCCTGCCCCAACATATAAGCGCGTATTGTTTCATCCACGAAAAGGCCGCGAAAGGCGCGGTCCAGAACATTAAGCGCGCCGGTATAGGCGCCAAAGGCGGGCATGATCAGCCTTTCGCCATCGCTAACAAAACAAGGGCGACGCACCGAGCGCCCGCGCCGCACGATGCGTGCAGCCGGGTGCAAGTGCCCCGCGATCTCACCCTGCCCAAGCTTGCGCGAAGGTTCGTGCCGAAACACCAGCGGTCCGATCGCCAACTCTTCCACACAATCGCCCGGCAGATCGACCGGACGTTCAGGATCGTGATTGCCGGTGATCCAGAACCAGTCGCGGTGTTCCATCAGCGATTTCAGCCGAATGGCATAAAGCGACGGCAGACGTTCGCTGGCTTTGGGATCATGAAAACTGTCGCCGAGGCTGATGATCGTTTGCGGCTGGTAACGGGCAACTGCCACAGCCAGCATGTCGAGCGTAGCCGCCGTGTCGTAAGGCGGGATGAGTTGCCCGCGTCGCGCAAAGGACGAGCCCTTTTCAAGATGCAGATCGGACACGACCAGCATGTTCATATCCGGCAGGAAAAGCGCGCCTGAAGGGTCGCAAACGGCAGCAATCCCGCGCACTTCCATATGCGCCAGACTATAAGCCTCGCCATTGCTCCAGACAGCGGTTCTCATTTCCCGATCCTCATTCCCCCGCCCTCATTCCATTGCCTCGCGGATGAGATCGTCGGCCGTTTCTTCGAGCAGCATTTCATCACCCTCGCCCGCCACACGCTCGCGTCCGATTTCCAGCATTACCGGCAGGGCCAGCGGCGAAATACGATCAAGCGGCTTGTGCAAGAGATGTCCTTTCACACGCGCGAGCATGTCGCCGAGGCGCTTGATATCGAGAAGTCCTGTCGCTGCATCCGCCCGTGTCGCCTGCAACAAGATATGGTCCGGTTCATGACCGCGCAGGACGTCATAGATCAGATCGGTGGAGACGGTCACCTGCCGCCCGGTCTTTTCCAATCCCGGATGACGCCGCTCGATCAAGCCGGAAATGACGGCGCAATTGCGAAAAGTACGCTTTAAAAGATAGCTTTCATCGAGCCATGCTTCGAGATCGTCGCCCAGCATGTCCTCATCGAACAGGCGTGTGAGATTGAGCGAGCCGGAGCGGATCATCGCGCCCATATCCTTGAGCCCCCACAGACCCAGCGAATAATCGGTAGCGACGAAGCCCAGCGGATGTGCGCCCATACGCTCCAGACGGCGCGTCAGCAACATGCCAAGCGTCTGATGGGCAAGCCTGCCCTCAAACGGATAGGCCACCATGTAGAACCGTCCGCCACGCGGAAAAGTCTCGATCAGCAATTCATCCGTGCGCGGCAGCACGGATTTGAATTCCTGTACTTCCAGCCATTCACGCACCTGCTCGGGCAAAAACTGCCAGCGTGTGCGGTCAGCCAGCATGGCGCGCACCTGCGAAGCGAGATAGGTCGAAAGCGGGAACTTGCCGCCCGCATAGACCGGTATCTTCGCGTCCTGTCCGGCGGCGTTGGTCGTAATGCATTCGTTTTCGCGAATGCCTTCGAAGCGCAACACCTTTCCGGCAAAAAGGAAAGTATCGCCCGGTGTCATCGTCTCCAGAAAATATTCTTCGATCCGGCCCAGAACCCGGCCACCATAGGCACTGGCCTTTTTACCGCCGCGCGTGAGCCGGACGTTCAACTCCGGCGCTTCGACAATCGTTCCGATATTCAGGCGATATTGCTGTGCGATCCGCGGATTGGACACCCGCCACGTGCCATCCACCGTCTTGCGGATTTTGGCAAAGCGCTCATAGGTCTTGAGCGCATAACCACCCGTTGCGACAAAATCCAGAATGCGATCAAAGCTTTGGCGCGAAAGGTTCATGTAGGGTGCAGCACTGCGCACTTCGGCAAAAAGCTGATCGGCATTGAACGGCTCGGCGCACGCCATGCCCAGTACGTGCTGCGCCAGCACATCAAGCGCGCCGTCGATCAGCGGCGGCGTATCCTGCGCGCCCAGATAATTGGCGTCGAGTGCAGCGCGACACTCCATCACCTCGAAACGGTTAGCGGGCACCAGAATTGCGCGGCTCGGTTCGTCCATACGGTGATTGGCGCGACCAATACGCTGCGCCAGACGGCTCGCCCCCTTGGGCGCACCGACATGGATAACCAGATCGACATCGCCCCAGTCGATACCCAGATCGAGCGTGGAGGTGGCAACAACAGCTCGCAACGTATTGGCGGCCATGGCCTGCTCAACCTTGCGGCGCTGGCTGGCATCGAGCGAGCCATGATGCAACGCTATCGGCAGCGTATCATCATTGATGCGCCACAGCTCCTGAAACAGCATTTCCGCCTGGCTGCGCGTATTGACGAAAAGCAGCGTGGTCCGATGCGCCCGGACCGCCTCATAAACATCGGCAATCGCATAGCGCGCGGAATGTCCGGCCCAAGGCACCCGCTCCTCGGAATCGAGAATAGATATTTCCGGTTTCGCGCCACCGTCCACTGTCACCAGTCCGGCTTTGGGACCGGTACCGTCTTGCTCCACCAGCCAGCGGCGCAACTCGTCCGGTTCTGCCACAGTCGCCGAAAGGCCGATAGTCTGCAATTGCGGTTGCAGGCGGCGCAACCGCGCCAGCCCCAGCGCCAGCAAATGGCCGCGCTTGGAAATCACCAGCGAATGCAACTCATCCAGCACCACATAGCGCAACCCCTTGAAGAACTGATCCGCCCCTTTGGACGCAATCAGCAGGGCAAGTTGTTCGGGTGTCGTCAGCAGAATATCGGGCGGCGCCAGTTTCTGCCGCTGGCGCTTATGCGCGGGCGTATCGCCGGTGCGGGTCTCGATGGTGATATCAAGCCCCATTTCCTCCACTGGTACGGTGAGATTGCGATGGATATCGACGGCTAACGCCTTCAAAGGCGAGATATACAACGTATGGACGCCGCGCTTTGCCATGCCTGGCTTTTTACGGCCATTTCGTTCCAGATCAACCAGCGCTGGTAAAAATCCGGCCAGCGTCTTGCCCGCGCCGGTCGGCGCAATCAGCAAGGTCGATTGCCCGTCTTCGGCACGCGCCAGCAGCTCAAGCTGATGGGCACGCGGCGACCAGCCCTTGGAACCGAACCATTCGACAAAACGGTCCGGTAAGGCAAAAGTGGCAGATGCAGCGGCGGGTTTCAAATTCAGTGTCACGCACCCAATCTAATAGCCGCGCAGCACCACGCCAAGATGTTTGTTCACTTTTGTTCTCATTTTGTCAGCAATGACGCCGCGCTTCTCTTTTCAGCACGAAGCTGCTGACCTATCTTGGCTTTATGCGCTTCAATCAGCTCTTATGTTCTTCTCCGAAAGGTCTTTATTGCCCACCCGGCGATTTTTATATCGATCCGGTGCGTCCGGTGGAGCGCGCGCTGATCACCCATGGCCACTCCGATCATGCCCGTGCAGGGCACACCCATGTTCTGGCCACGCAGGAAACGCTCGACATTATGCGGCTTCGCTATGGCGAGGGCTTTGCCGAAACCGTGCAACCGATGGCTTTGGGTGAAACGCTGACGATCAACGGCGTTCGCGTCAGTTTCCACGGCGCTGGCCATGTGCTCGGCTCGGCACAGATAGCCGTTGAAAAAGATGCAACCCGCATTGTTGCATCGGGCGACTACAAACGCGCTGCAGACCCGACCTGCACGCCATTCGAGCCGATCAAATGCGATGTCTTCATCACCGAAGCGACATTTGCACTGCCGGTATTTCGCCACCCCGATGCATCGCATGAAATCGCAAAGCTCTTGAAATCACTCTCACTTTTTCCGGAGCGCGCGCATCTCGTCGGCGCTTACTCGCTCGGCAAGGCGCAGCGCGTGATCAAGCTCATTCGCAATGCTGGCTATAGCGATCCGATCTACATTCACGGCGCTTTGGAAACATTGTGCGACTATTACCAGATGCGCGGTATCGACCTTGGTCCGCTTGAACCCGCAACATTGGAGCGCGGCGAGAAACAGCCTGATTTTGCAGGCAAAATCATTGTCGGCCCGCCAACTGCCTTTTCCGATCGCTGGGCGCGGCGTTTTCCCGACCCTGTTCCGGCCTTTGCCTCAGGCTGGATGCGTATCCGCCAGCTTGCCAAGCAACAGGGCATCGAACTGCCGCTGATCATTTCCGACCATTGCGACTGGGACGAGCTGACGGAAACAATAGCGGAAATCGCACCGGCGGAGGTCTGGGTGACGCATGGGCGGGAGGAGGCTCTGGTTCGCTGGTGCGAATTGCAGAACATCCCGGCAAAGCCACTGCATCTTATCGGCTATGAAGACGAGGGCGATTGATGCGTGCCTTCGCCGAACTTCTCGACCGTCTGGTTCTCACACCGCAGCGTAACGGCAAGCTGCGCCTGCTTGCCGATTATTTCCAAACGACGCCAGACCCCGACCGTGGACTGGCGCTCGCCGCCATCACGCGCGATCTGGAACTGCAAAGCGTAAAACCCGCCATGCTGCGCGCCCTGATTGCCGAGCGGACGGACCCGACGCTTTTCGCCTATTCCTATGATTATGTCGGCGATCTGGCTGAAACCATTTCGCTGATCTGGCCCGGCCCCAGCGAAACCTCGCCGGGCACCAATCTTTCACTCGGCGTGGTGGTGCATGAATTGCAACATGCCTCGCGCCGCGAAGGTCCGATGCTGGTATCAGGCTGGCTAGATCTTCTCGGCATATCGGAACGCTATGCGCTTTTGAAACTCGTAACCGGCGGCTTGCGCATCGGCGTTTCAGCACGCCTTGCCAAACAGGCGCTCGCCGATTTCGGCGGCGTGGATGTGACAGAAATCGAAGAACTCTGGCACGGCCAGTCGCCGCCCTATACGGCTCTCTTCGCCTGGCTGGAAGGCCTTGCTCCTAAACCTGCCGCGACAGCCGATGCACCTTTCCGTCCCGTTATGCTGGCCACAGCACTGGATGAAGCGGATATTCCTGCGCTCGACCCCACCGCGTTCAGCGCGGAGTGGAAATGGGACGGTATCCGCGTGCAAGCCGTCTCGGAAAACGGAACACGCAAGCTCTACTCGCGCACCGGCGATGACATTTCCGGCGCTTTTCCAGATGTCCTTGAGGCGATGGACTTTGAAGGCGCCATCGACGGCGAACTGCTCGTCGGCCATCACGGTGAAACCGGCATCGAAACCACCACCTTCTCGGATCTGCAACAGCGATTGAACCGCAAGACCGTCAGCGCCAAACAGTTGCGCGACTATCCGGCTTTCATCCGCGCCTATGATCTTCTGCAAGAGGGCAACCAGCAATCCGGTGAGGATCTGCGCGCCCTGCCCTTTGCCGAGCGTCGCAGGCGGCTTGAGGCCTTCGTCAGCCAACTCAACCCACGCAGGTTCGATCTATCGCCCGTGCTGCCTTTTGCCGATTTCAGCGAACTGGCCGCCTTGCGCGTCAACCCTCCGCACCCGGTCATCGAAGGCGTGATGCTGAAGCGGCATGATAGCACCTATCTTCCCGGACGCCCCAAGGGGCCATGGTTCAAGTGGAAGCGTGATCCCTTCACCGTTGATGCAGTGGTCGTCTATGCGCAACGTGGCCACGGCAAGCGGTCGAGCTATTATTCCGACTTCACATTCGCAGTCTGGACGGGACCCGAGGACGAACCGGCTCTGGTGCCTGTCGGCAAGGCCTATTTTGGCTTCACTGATGAAGAGCTGAAACTGCTGGATAAATTTGTTCGCGAAAACACCATCGAGCGTTTCGGCCCCGTGCGTTCAGTCCGTGCAGAACCCGATCACGGGCTCGTCGTGGAAGTGGCCTTCGAAGGATTAAACCGGTCAACGCGCCATAAATCCGGTGTCGCGATGCGCTTTCCGCGCTTCTCGCGCCTGCGATGGGACAAGCCGCCCCGCGAAGCGGACCGGCTTGAAACGCTGGAAAAACTGCTGAGCTGACTTTCCTCAAATAGAAGGGAAGAAAAGCTGCCAGCTCGTTGTTTCTCCGTAATTATTGCGCGTTTGCCGACACGCGGATTTCGTAGATGTCAACCGGCTTACCCGATCCGCTCAGGTCGGAATTAATCGTGATGACACCCGTGCGACCGGCCTTTTTGCCACCTGCAAAATCGAGATCGAACAGAAAATCGTTGCGCGATTCACCCACATCATAACGTCGGCGTCCACAATCGCCGAAGCCTGCGAAATCGCAGCTGACGGACATTTGCGTTATCTTGCCGCCATCAGCCTTGGCGATAATATCGAACGTGGCGGTCTTGCCAGCAAGCTGGTCGAGAATGCCTTCGCCAACGTCGAACTTGACGGTATCGCCTTCACCCGCGGATTTCACGCGGGCAAAGCTGCTCGGACCGTCGCGCAAGATTTCCGCTGTGGCGCTACCCTGCACCGACATGCGTGTCGCTTCAGACGGCTGGAAAATGGTAATCCACTTGGCACCGCCCGGCTCTTCGCCATCCTTTAGCGGCGCTCCGCCTCCGTCGCTATGCAACGGGCTGCTGGACGGGCCACGGCTCAGATCGATGAAACTGCTATAGAGCGAATAACCGATCATGACGGCGACAAACAACACCAGTGCCGGTATGCCATAGCTATAGAAGGGCGAATGGCGCTTCTTCTTCCCGCGCTTTTCCTTACGCGATACCCCGCCTTCATAGCCAAGATCGGCACTGCCACCTTTTTTCTTGGCCGAACGGGACCGAATATCGCCAGTATCGAGAGCCGGAGTGTTGCTCGCAGCCGCAGCGCCACCGAGGACAGGATCATCGCGATGCGGCGCATCCAACGATGGCTCTGCCTTGTCTTCGTTCTGGCGCGGCGCAGAGAATTCCTGCTCGATGTCGGAGATGGCATCTTTCAGCTTCTGGCGACGTTGTTCTTTTTGAGCATCGGTCAGTGCGGTATTGGCAGCGAGCGCACGTTCATGGGCGCCCCATGCGGATTCGTAGATGCGCTGACGGGTCGCCGGGTTATAGGCATCTGCTTTGGCAAATGCGTTTCTGATGGCGCGTTCTATACTATCCAAAGGCCGCTCGTCCCCGTGTTCACGTTTCCCGCCTTATGCGCATTCCAAAAGATCAAAACCGATATTCGGAAAGCGGCTTTTCACAAGCCTCAGCGAATTTAGCGTCTGAATCAAGGCATTTAGCCGTTCAATAACCGATTTGGCTACCTGATAAGACCCGTCTCGCCGTCAAATATCGACTTTCAATGCTCTTTTCCCCGAACCTTTCATTTCATGACCTTACCCTAGCAGATTGAATCTGATGCAGAAATCTCCACCAACATACGGATCAAGACTGGATAAAAGAACAAATAATCGGTCGGTGCCATCGCCTTAGTGACAGCATTCTGAACTCGTCATTCGCCTGCCTAGCCCTCAGCATCAGTAACTTCCCAGCGGGATCACACCGCAAAACCATGGTGGTTTCAGCAGAATCATCCACAAGCGCACCGATGAAGCCCCCACGCCTCGGACATTTCGCTTTGGCCTGGCCGACGCTTTCACTTGGTTCGCAGGACGAATCTCTCTTAATCTTTCGTATTGCCGTTCTATGCAGGCGTGATACAGATATTACGTTTACGGAAACGTCAATTTTTGAGGAGAATGATATGGCCTTGCCGGATAGTTTGAAGAACAGATTGCGCATTCCTGTTGTCGGCGCGCCCCTATTCATCATTTCACATCCGGCACTTGTGATGGCGCAGTGTAAGGCTGGCGTTGTAGGTTCCTTCCCTGCCCTCAATGCGCGCCCGGAAGCGCAGCTGGATGAGTGGCTGGCTGAAATCACCGAAGGCCTCGCCGCTCACGACAAGGCCAATCCGGACCGTCCGGCAGCACCATTTGCGGTCAATCAGATTGTCCACCGTTCCAACAAGCGGCTGGAGCACGATCTCGGCCTCTGCGTGAAATACAAAGTGCCGATTGTCATTTCTTCGCTTGGCGCAGTGCCAGAGGTGAATGCTGCAATCCATTCCTATGGCGGCATCGTGCTGCATGATGTCATCAACAACCGCCACGCCAACTCCGCCATTCGCAAAGGCGCGGACGGCCTGATCGCCGTTGCCGCCGGTGCGGGCGGCCATGCGGGGCCTCTATCCCCCTTTGCACTGGTGCAGGAAATCCGGGCTTGGTTCGACGGGCCGCTGCTTCTTTCGGGCGCCATCGCCAATGGCCGCTCTATTCTCGCGGCACAGGCCATGGGCGCGGACCTCGCCTATATCGGTTCTCCATTCATCGCGACGACAGAAGCGCGCGCAGTCGATGCTTACAAGCAGATGATTGTCGATTCGACGGCAGCTGACATCGTCTATTCGAATTACTTTACCGGCATCGCCGGCAATTATCTCAAGCCTTCCATCGCCCAGTCTGGCCTCGACCCGGACAATTTGCCCGAGGCCGATCCGTCGAAGATGGATTTTGATCAGGCCCACAAGGAAGGTGCGAAGGCCTGGAAGGATATCTGGGGCTGCGGACAGGGCATCGGCGCAATTCATGAGGTCGCTCCCGCGGCGGCGCTGATCGACCGCCTGGAGCGGGAATATAAGGAAGCGCGAAACCGGATCTGCGCAGGCGCATAAGGCATAGTGCCGTCGAGTTGCGAACAGGGCCTCTCCAATGGAAGGCCTTGTTTTCACAAGGCGTGGAACAATCTGACGCTTTGTTCGATTTCTGCCTTGCTTTCCGTTCTGCTTTTGGTTATCAGCGCACCGTCCAGACGGAAACGAATGGAATCTCCTTCAGGAGTTGGAACGAAGGTTCCCGGGCCGCTTTAGCTCAGTTGGTAGAGCACATCATTCGTAATGATGGGGTCGCGTGTTCGAGTCACGCAAGCGGCACCAGTAAAATCAAGTGCTTAGCTCTTGATGGTCCAGCCCACAAAATTGCTACTCACCGCATACTCACAAACTCGACAGCGCCGCGCCAGCACTGTAAATTCACCCTCTAAACGTTCATTTCACTGGAGGGGTTAATGGCGGATGGTGATTTGAGCCTTTTGGGCATTGGGTTGACTGCGTTGCTTTCGACCCTCGGCACACTTGGCGTTACTTATTTTAGCAATCGCGCGAGCCGAACTGACAAGGAAGATGAAAGGCGAAAGCACGGCCAATATCTGGCTGCAAGAGTAGTTTGCGAACTCGATCCATTCGTTGAAAAATGCCTAAACGTCACTGCCGATAACGGCGAGCCAGACTGGCAGCAAGAAGGGGAATATGTTTGTTCGGTTCAATCGCCTGATCTGCTACTGCCAGACGATGTGGACTGGAAAAGCATTCCGCACGATCTGATGTATCGTATTTTATCACTCCAAAACCAGATCGAGTACTCAGAGAGGGTAATTTCTTCGGTTTTTGAGATTGACTCACCGCCCAACTACGACCAAGGCTTTCGTGAAAGGCAATTTCAGTATGCCAAGATAGGCACACTTGCCCTCGACATAGCTACTGATCTTAGAAAGACTTTCGACCTGCCGTTTCCAGATTACGACGCATGGGACCCAAGGACTTATCTGGATAAGGTCTTCATAAGAGAAAACGAAGTGCGCCAAATGGCTCGAAGAGCCGCAAAGCGCTTCGTTGCAGAACAAGCTGTCGATCCATCGGCAGCTTAATGTCTGGGAGGCCATAGCGAGCACTTTGAATATAATGAGCTTAAAAGTGTGGGGTGTCGGTAGATAACATATCACCGCGTGTAAGGCCGTCAGTCCCCGCTATGGGTGCGTCTATCGAAACGGTCTTGTAATGATCGAACTGGCGATTGTGCTCAATAACTACCTTTTTCACCCATGCGGCCAAATCATCATTTGGAACCTTACGGTCAAGGGCAAGCAGCAAAACCGAGTTGATCACGTCATTCCGAGCGGCAGCAGTTAGGTATCGTGGGACATGCGAACAAATCAACTTCCGTGTGGCGATAGGATCTCGCTGTGCCAAGTTTTGCATCTTAATCCGCTGGCGTTTTCGGCGGTCCCTTTCTCGTAAAGATTCTGGATTTCGTTTATTGGGACCCACAGTACGCGGTACGCCGCGACGTTTTGCCAAATATGCCTCGTGCCGTTCTGGATCGCTCTTGAGCTTTAGCCAATTGGCCTTGTAACTTTTTTGAAGAGCTTGCCTGTGCTTTTCTTGGTAACGTTTACGAGAAGCTACAATCGCCTCATGATGCTCGATCTTGTAAATGCGCCTACGCTCTAAGTGTTCTCTGCGAAGACGGCACATCTCTTCAAACGCATCTTCCGGTGTCATCTGCTGAATAATTTGAAGTTTAGCCTTGGTCATCCACCGGGGAAGAACATCGGCTTTCTTATTCTGTGCCTGCATTTCAGTTTCTCCTCTGAAATGCCCCCCGACTCATCTGACACGAGCGTAGCTGAAAAAGAACAAAACAAAAACATTTGTATTTTAAGTCGCCAACTAAGAGCACAGCCGTCGTAACGATTAGCCATAGACAGCGCAGAGACTCACGGTATGGTTGCGGATGATGGACAAGGGAAAAGAATTACGTGATTTCTGCCATGACGCGGCATCCTATACGCGGCTGCGAAACGTGTTGTGGCGAGCAACACATGATACTTATTGGCCGCAACGCGACTGGGATCCCGGTATCGAAGACTTTGCCGAACACGGACCGAAAGCCATTAAGGGCTTAGGTGCAAAGTCGCTGAACATCCTAAAGGCTTGGCTCGAAGCTAATAATGAATAACAGTTGAATGGATCGTGAGGGGGCATGGGAGAACAAGAAAAGCTCAACGCTCTCGCGGGCAGTTGCCTGTCGTCGTCGGCATGCTTTGCAGCGCTAATTCTGCTCTTGCGTGAAAAGGGGATACTTTCGGAAGCCGAAGAGCGACTGATGTACCAAAACGCACTGGAGATGCTTTACGTCAGTAACCATGATCCAGTGATGAATGCTGTCTACGAAATGGCGCGCGGGGTGATTGAGGCGCAACTGACGTGAAATCCCTTTCAACTATCGTCTGCGTTTTGATCACAACAACCATTCTTCTCGGCTGTGCTAACCGATCATGCCGCGACTGGCCCGGCACGTGCATAATTCAGTGATGAAGATAAATCTGCCTCTCCCCCATTAATGGCATTTTGCCGCCGCTAAATGTGGTAGCGGCCCCTTACATCGACACAAAAAAAGCTGCCGGGATTTCTCCCGACAGCCAGACACCGCTAAAAGGCTACGCCATCAAGCAGACGCAAAGGCATTGCCAGCAACTATTTGCAGCAACGCCAGTGAGCGCATACAAACTCAACCCTGCCGAAGCGGATGCGAGTGTACGCACACACATGATGACACGAACGTGTCGCCATGGGGCACCTCATAGTCTCGAGCGTGCCACTTGCAGTCTCAGGCGAACAGGTGTATAGAACGCGCTATACGCAAGACTATTCGCTATCGCTTTCGGGGTTGCACTATCAGGGACCCGAAAGACGCTGGCAAATCCAAGGCCCGATGTTACCAGCATCGGGCCTTTTCTTTTACCAGGCACTGCAATTACCCCTTTTTACCAAAAACTCCAGTTTCGCGCAAGCTTCCGATAACGCTTGTTGCCGAATCTTGCTTTTCTTTTAAAAAATGATATCGTTCTGGCATCATGACAAATGAAAATCGCGAATTCCTTTTGCAGAGATTACGCTACCTCACGGAAGAGCGCCGCTTCCTTGAGGCAGAGATTTCCTTGAAATTCGAACGACTTAAGGCGGTTGGAACAGAACTATCGAGTGTAACCCTAGCGCTTCAAGAAGAGATGGCCCAACCGAAATCGGCGGACGTAAATATAGTTAACCGAGTCCAAAAATCCCCGCAATCCACAGGCTCTTATACCCGAAATGGTGTAAAAATTCGGCGCGGATCGATCAAAGACTACGTTGTTCAGGTTTTGTCTGATTCGCAAAAAGGTATGGTGGCGCTAGACATTCTCGCCGCTATCAATGAGAGATTTGATAAAAATTACGACCGCACCAGTTTAAGCCCTCAATTGAGCAGGTTGCGCCAAGACGGCGTATTAGGCCTAAGAGGGCCTGTCTGGTATTTGGCGCGTGATGTTTCTGACTTAGTTTGATGCCCCACCCCGCTTCGGCGGGGTTTTTCATTTGGCGCAAAAGAAAGCTCCCCACCCGACAGGATGAGGAGCTTTCAGAAGACAAAATCACTTAGGCTTTATCAACAACCGACTTTACGGCGTCTTTCGCGTCGCCCTTGGCTTCCTGAGCCTTGCCCTTCAACTTTTGGGCTGCACCTTCTGCTTCAACCTTTCGGTTGCCAGTAAGCTTGCCAGCTTCTTCCTTGATGGCTCCGCCGACCTGATTGGCTTTTCCCTTGATCTTGTCCGTGGTGCTGCTCATCTATTCTTCCTTTGATTGGTTTGAATTTCTTCGCAGAGATGTAACGAAGACAGCGACGAAACGTTCCCTATTTTGCAACACGCAGCTACCGACGGCCTTGCAACAACACTCACCGGCTTTTCTTATTTTAGAGAGTTGATATTGTGAGATTGCATGCCGGGTTGACCTATTCAACACCCCTACCGGTATGCAGCCCCGGCACGGCGTTCTCCATGCTGGGGCTTTACTTTTTTACCGGTTGGATAAATTTTTGTCGCCCTTGGGAGAGAAGGGCTTAGTAGCCTTGACCCCGCGCGGTTTTCGCTGCGGGGTTCTTTTTGACTAGAATTGAACTTCCGCAGATGAATCAATTATATGTCCGTTGGTACAAA